>NZ_WTVE01000016.1:0-17658 GCF_022496685.1 Pseudomonas sp. B707
CTGACCGCTGCTCTGACTCGCGTCTGCTCCGAAGTTTTCGGTTCGGCCGTAGTTGAATTCGACAAGATCGACAGCGCTCCAGAAGAAAAAGCTCGCGGTATCACCATCAACACCGCGCACGTTGAGTACAACTCGAACATTCGTCACTACGCTCACGTTGACTGCCCAGGTCACGCTGACTACGTGAAGAACATGATCACTGGTGCTGCGCAGATGGACGGCGCGATCCTGGTTTGCTCGGCCGCTGATGGTCCGATGCCACAAACCCGTGAGCACATCCTGCTGTCCCGTCAGGTAGGCGTTCCGTACATCGTGGTTTTCCTGAATAAGGCTGACCTGGTAGACGACGCTGAGCTGCTGGAACTGGTTGAGATGGAAGTTCGCGACCTGCTGTCCACCTACGACTTCCCAGGCGACGACACTCCGATCATCATCGGTTCGGCTCGTATGGCGCTGGAAGGCAAAGACGACAACGAAATGGGCACCACCGCTGTTAAGAAGCTGGTGGAAACTCTGGACAGCTACATCCCAGAGCCAGAGCGTGCTATCGACAAGCCTTTCCTGATGCCAATCGAAGACGTGTTCTCGATCTCGGGTCGCGGTACTGTTGTGACCGGTCGTATCGAGCGCGGTATCGTTCGCGTTCAAGACGCCCTGGAAATCGTTGGTCTGCGTGACACCACCACCACCACCTGCACCGGTGTTGAGATGTTCCGCAAGCTGCTGGACGAAGGTCGTGCTGGCGAGAACTGCGGCGTTCTGCTGCGTGGCACCAAGCGTGACGACGTTGAGCGTGGTCAGGTTCTGGTTAAGCCGGGTTCGGTTAAGCCGCACACCAAGTTCACCGCAGAAGTTTACGTTCTGAGCAAGGAAGAAGGCGGCCGTCACACTCCGTTCTTCAAAGGCTACCGTCCACAGTTCTACTTCCGTACTACTGACGTGACTGGTAACTGCGAGCTGCCAGAAGGCGTTGAAATGGTAATGCCAGGTGACAACATTCAGATGACTGTTACCCTGATCAAAACCATCGCGATGGAAGACGGCCTGCGTTTCGCAATCCGTGAAGGCGGCCGTACCGTTGGTGCTGGTGTCGTAGCCAAGATCATCGAGTAAATAGTTGTAATGTCTTTTTCAGGCCGGCATAATGGCCGGCCTGATTTTGTTTTAGGTCAGTAGCTCAATTGGCAGAGCGACGGTCTCCAAAACCGTAGGTTGGGGGTTCGATTCCCTCCTGACCTGCCAGATTCACTTGGTGTGTCTGGCTTTCTTTTCACAGGATCTTCATAGATGACTCCTAAAGCTGAAGCTCAAGGCTCTCGCTTCGATTTGCTCAAGTGGCTTGTCGTAGTCGCTTTGGTAATTGTTGGCGTTGTCGGCAATCAGTATTACGCTGCTTCGCCGATCCTGTACCGTGTACTCGTATTGCTTGTTATTGCTGCTGTAGCTGCCTTTGTAGGCCTGCAGACTGCCAAGGGCAAGTCTTTCTTTGTACTGGTTAAGGAAGCTCGCACCGAGATTCGTAAAGTCGTATGGCCAACTCGCCAAGAAACCACGCAGACCACGCTGATTGTTGTGGCTGTTGTTCTGGTTATGGCGTTGCTGTTGTGGGGGCTTGATTCCCTGCTCGGCTGGCTTGTTTCCTTGATTGTCGGCTAAGGGTGTCCCGTGGCTAAGCGTTGGTACGTTGTGCATGCTTACTCGGGTTACGAGAAGCATGTCATGCGTTCGTTGATCGAGCGTGTAAAGCTGGCTGGCATGGAAGATGGCTTCGGCGAAATTCTGGTTCCCACTGAAGAAGTGGTTGAAATGCGTAATGGCCAGAAACGCAAAAGCGAGCGCAAATTCTTCCCAGGTTATGTGCTGGTTCAGATGGATATGAACGAGGGTACTTGGCACTTGGTCAAGGATACTCCTCGGGTGATGGGTTTTATCGGCGGTACTGCTGATAAGCCAGCACCAATCACCGATAAAGAAGCTGAAGCGATTCTGCGTCGCGTTGCTGACGGTAGCGACAAGCCGAAGCCGAAGACGCTGTTCGAGCCAGGCGAAACCGTTCGAGTCAATGATGGTCCGTTTGCTGACTTTAACGGTGTTGTTGAAGAAGTTAACTACGAAAAGAGCCGGATCCAAGTGGCAGTGCTCATTTTCGGACGCTCTACTCCGGTAGAGTTGGAGTTCAGTCAGGTCGAAAAGGTCTAGCTGAGCAAGCATCCCAACCCCGCAGCCCTAGGCTGTGGGGTTTTGTCGTCACTGGGATAAACGCGCAAGTAACCGGGGAGCCTTTCGAGGCGTTCGAACCCGTAATTGGAGTGCCTCATGGCCAAGAAGATTACCGCTTACATCAAGCTGCAAGTGAAGGCCGCTCAGGCTAACCCAAGCCCACCTGTTGGTCCTGCTCTGGGTCAGCACGGCGTGAACATCATGGAATTCTGCAAAGCTTTCAACGCCCGTACCCAGGGTCTGGAAGCTGGTCTGCCGACTCCAGTGATCATCACTGTCTACAGCGACCGTAGCTTCACTTTCGAAACCAAATCCACCCCTGCTTCGGTTCTGCTGAAGAAGGCGGCCGGTCTGACCAGCGGTTCCGCTCGTCCGAACACCGTTAAGGTTGGCACTGTTACCCGTGCTCAGCTGGAAGAAATCGCGAAAACCAAAAACGCGGATCTGACTGCAGCTGATATGGATGCAGCCGTGCGTACTATCGCCGGTTCTGCTCGTAGCATGGGCCTTAACGTGGAGGGTGTGTAATGGCTAAGCTGACCAAGCGTCAAAAGGCTATCGCCGGCAAAATCGAAGCAGGCAAGGCCTACAACATTGTAGAAGCCGCTGCACTGCTGGCCGAGCTGTCGACTGTCAAGTTCAGCGAGTCGTTCGACGTAGCTGTAAACCTGGGCGTAGACCCGCGTAAATCCGACCAGGTCGTTCGTAGCGCTACTGTGCTGCCACACGGCACTGGCAAGACTGTTCGCGTTGCTGTGTTCACCCAGGGTCCAGCTGCTGAGGCCGCTCTGGCTGCCGGCGCTGACCGTGTAGGTATGGACGAACTGGCTGCCGAAATGAAAGGCGGCGACCTGAACTATGACGTAGTGATCGCATCCCCGGATGCCATGCGCGTTGTAGGTCAGCTGGGTCAGATCCTCGGTCCACGTGGTCTGATGCCTAACCCGAAAGTCGGCACTGTTACCCCAGACGTCGCTACCGCGGTTAAAAATGCCAAGGCTGGTCAGGTTCGTTATCGCACCGACAAAAACGGCATCATCCACACTTCCGTTGGCAAGATCGGCTTCGATGCCGTCAAGCTGAAGGAAAACGTTGAAGCCCTGATCGCTGATCTGAAGCGTATCAAGCCAGCTTCTTCGAAAGGTATCTACGTCAAGCGCGTTACCCTGAGCACCACTATGGGCCCAGGTCTGGTCATCGACCAGAGCTCGCTGGACGCGTAAGACAAAAATTGGCGCAGTTGACTGCGCCAATTGAAAGATTGGGGTCCCTGCCTGGCGGGGGCTATCCAAGACCGTAGGCGACGCAAGTCTTAAACCTCAAGCCTACGCAGATGGTGCTCCCGGTTCCTTACCGAATCAGACACCAAAACGACATTCGGTTTCGATCGAATGAAACGGTAACAAGCAGGAGTTAAACCCGTGGCAATTAATCTCGAAGACAAGAAGGCCATCGTCGCTGAAGTCAACGAGGCTGCCAAAGTCGCTCTGTCCGCTGTCGTGGTTGATGCCCGTGGCGTAACAGTAGGCGCAATGACCGGACTCCGTAAAGAGGCTCGTGAAGCTGGCGTTTACGTACGTGTTGTACGTAACACCCTGCTCAAGCGCGCTGTTGCTGACACTCCTTACAGTGTCCTCAACGACGTGTTCACCGGCCCGACCCTGATTGCATTCTCCAACGAACACCCGGGCGCTGCTGCTCGTCTGTTCAAGGAATTTGCCAAGGGTCAGGATAAGTTCGAGATCAAGGCAGCTTCGTTCGAGGGCAAGTTCCTCGCAGCGAATGAGATCGACGTGCTGGCAAGCCTGCCAACTCGCGACGAAGCTATTGCGAAACTGATGAGCGTGATTCAAGGCGCTACCAGCAAGCTGGCTCGTACTCTGGCGGCAATTCGCGATCAGAAAGAAGCAGCTGCAGCCTGAGGCTGAGCGTTTCCACTCTCGCGTATTTTTGTTTATTTCGACGGCCGTACAGGCTGTCCACCAAATCAGGAATTGAGTCATGTCTCTGACTAACGAACAAATCATCGAAGCAATCGGCCAGAAAACCGTTCTGGAAGTTGTTGAGCTGATCAAAGCAATGGAAGAAACCTTCGGCGTGACCGCTGCTGTTGCTGCTGCTGGTCCAGCTGCTGCTGCCGCTGTTGTTGAAGAGCAAACCGAGTTCAACGTTGTTCTGGTTGAAGCCGGCGAGAAGAAAGTAAACGTGATCAAGGCAGTTCGTGAACTGACCGGTCTGGGCCTGAAAGAAGCCAAAGAGAAAGTCGACGGCGCTCCTCAGGTTGTAGCTGAAGGCGTTTCGAAAGAAGCTGCTGAAGACGCTAAGAAGAAGCTGGAAGAAGCAGGCGCTAAAGTCGAGCTGAAGTAAGCATCGACTTTGCTCCTCCAGCCCGAGCGTCAAGCGACAGGCTGATGGCTGGTGGCTCTTGCCACCGGCCTTTTTCCGTTATTGGCAGCCGACTGGGTCGGTGTCTATAACGAGCTGTAACCACCCGATGCGGTGGCGCAAACCATGGGGTTTGCACGATTTTCTGGCTGCTCCCGTCGGGAGGGGCCAAACAAGCAGGTGACCAAGCTGGGGAACGCTGATGGCTTACTCATATACTGAGAAAAAACGTATCCGCAAGGACTTTAGCAAGTTGCCGGACGTCATGGATGTGCCTTACCTCCTGGCCATCCAGCTGGATTCGTATCGTGAATTCTTGCAAGCGGGAGCGACTAAAGATCAGTTCCGCGACGTGGGCCTGCATGCGGCCTTCAAATCCGTTTTCCCGATCATCAGCTACTCCGGCAATGCTGCGCTGGAGTACGTCGGTTATCGCTTGGGCGAACCGGCATTTGATGTCAAAGAATGCGTATTGCGCGGTGTAACTTTCGCCGTACCTTTGCGGGTAAAAGTGCGCCTGATCATTTTCGACAAAGAATCGTCGAACAAAGCGATCAAGGACATCAAAGAGCAAGAAGTCTACATGGGTGAAATCCCATTGATGACTGAGAACGGTACCTTCGTAATCAACGGTACCGAGCGTGTTATCGTTTCCCAGCTGCACCGTTCCCCGGGCGTGTTCTTCGACCACGACCGTGGCAAGACGCACAGCTCCGGCAAACTGCTGTACTCCGCGCGCATCATTCCTTACCGCGGTTCGTGGCTGGACTTCGAGTTCGACCCGAAAGACTGCGTATTCGTGCGTATCGACCGTCGTCGCAAACTGCCGGCCTCGGTACTGCTGCGCGCGCTCGGTTATACCACCGAGGAAGTGCTGGACGCGTTCTACACCACCAACGTATTCCACGTGAAAGGCGAAGGCCTGAGCCTGGAGCTGGTGCCTCAGCGCCTGCGTGGTGAAGTCGCAGTTCTCGACATCCAGGATGACAAAGGCAAGGTGATCGTTGAGCAGGGCCGTCGTATTACTGCCCGCCACATCAACCAGCTGGAAAAAGCCGGGATCAAAGAGCTGGACGTGCCTCTGGATTACGTTCTGGGTCGTACCACCGCCAAGGCCATCGTACACCCGGCTACCGGTGAGATCCTGGCAGAATGCAACACCGAGCTGTCGACCGAGATCCTGGCGAAAATCGCCAAGGCCGGCGTCGTACGCATCGAAACTCTGTACACCAACGACATCGACTGCGGTCCGTTCGTCTCCGACACGCTGAAGATCGACTCCACCAGCAACCAATTGGAAGCGCTGGTCGAGATCTATCGCATGATGCGTCCAGGCGAGCCGCCAACCAAAGACGCTGCCGAGACCCTGTTCAACAACCTGTTCTTCAGCCCTGAGCGCTATGACCTGTCTGCGGTCGGCCGGATGAAGTTCAACCGTCGTATCGGTCGTACCGAGATCGAAGGTTCGGGCGTGCTGTGCAAGGAAGACATCGTCGCGGTACTGAAGACTCTGGTCGACATCCGTAACGGTAAAGGCATCGTCGACGACATCGACCACCTGGGTAACCGTCGTGTTCGCTGCGTAGGCGAAATGGCCGAGAACCAGTTCCGCGTTGGCCTGGTACGTGTTGAGCGTGCGGTCAAAGAGCGTCTGTCGATGGCTGAAAGCGAAGGCCTGATGCCGCAAGACCTGATCAACGCCAAGCCAGTGGCTGCGGCGGTGAAAGAGTTCTTCGGTTCCAGCCAGCTGTCGCAGTTCATGGACCAGAACAACCCGTTGTCCGAGATCACCCACAAGCGTCGTGTCTCTGCACTCGGCCCTGGCGGTCTGACTCGTGAGCGCGCGGGCTTCGAAGTCCGTGACGTACACCCGACTCACTACGGTCGTGTCTGCCCGATTGAAACGCCGGAAGGTCCGAACATCGGTCTGATCAACTCGCTGGCTGCTTACGCTCGCACCAACCAGTACGGCTTCCTCGAGAGCCCGTACCGTGTGGTGAAAGAGGGTGTGGTCACCGACGACATCGTGTTCCTGTCCGCCATTGAAGAAGCCGATCACGTGATCGCGCAGGCTTCGGCGACCATGAACGAGCAGAAAGTCCTGATCGACGAACTGGTGGCCGTGCGTCACCTGAACGAATTCACCGTCAAGGCGCCGGAAGACGTCACCTTGATGGACGTTTCGCCGAAGCAGGTAGTTTCGGTTGCAGCGTCGCTTATTCCGTTCCTCGAGCACGACGACGCCAACCGTGCGTTGATGGGTTCGAACATGCAGCGTCAAGCTGTACCAACCCTGCGCGCTGACAAGCCGCTGGTAGGTACCGGCATGGAGCGTAACGTGGCTCGCGACTCCGGCGTTTGCGTCGTGGCTCGTCGTGGCGGCGTGATCGACTCCGTTGATGCCAGCCGTATCGTGGTTCGTGTTGCTGATGACGAAGTTGAAACCGGCGAAGCTGGTGTCGACATCTACAACCTGACCAAATACACCCGCTCGAACCAGAACACCTGCATCAACCAGCGTCCGCTGGTGAGCAAAGGTGATCGCGTTCAGCGTAGCGACATCATGGCCGACGGCCCGTCCACCGACATGGGTGAACTGGCTCTGGGTCAGAACATGCGCATCGCGTTCATGGCATGGAACGGCTTCAACTTCGAAGACTCCATCTGCCTGTCCGAGCGTGTGGTTCAGGAAGACCGCTTCACCACGATCCACATTCAGGAACTGACCTGTGTGGCCCGTGACACCAAGCTTGGCCCAGAGGAAATCACTGCGGACATCCCGAACGTGGGTGAAGCCGCTCTGAACAAGCTGGACGAAGCCGGTATCGTTTACGTAGGTGCTGAAGTCGGCGCAGGCGACATCCTGGTAGGCAAGGTCACTCCGAAAGGCGAGACCCAACTGACTCCGGAAGAAAAACTGCTGCGTGCGATCTTCGGTGAAAAAGCCAGCGACGTTAAAGACACCTCCCTGCGCGTGCCTACCGGCACCAAAGGTACTGTCATCGACGTGCAGGTCTTCACTCGTGACGGCGTTGAGCGCGATGCTCGTGCACTGTCGATCGAGAAGTCCCAGCTGGACGAGATCCGCAAGGATCTGAACGAAGAGTTCCGCATCGTTGAAGGCGCGACCTTCGAACGTCTGCGTTCCGCTCTGGTAGGCCACAAGGCTGAAGGCGGCGCGGGCCTGAAGAAAGGTCAGGACATCACCGACGAAGTACTCGACGGTCTTGAGCATGGTCAGTGGTTCAAACTGCGCATGGCTGAAGATGCTCTGAACGAGCAGCTCGAGAAGGCTCAGGCCTACATCGTTGATCGCCGCCGTCTGCTGGACGACAAGTTCGAAGACAAGAAGCGCAAACTGCAGCAGGGCGATGACCTGGCTCCAGGCGTGCTGAAGATCGTCAAGGTTTACCTGGCAATCCGTCGTCGCATCCAGCCGGGCGACAAGATGGCCGGTCGTCACGGTAACAAAGGTGTGGTCTCCGTGATCATGCCGGTTGAAGACATGCCGCACGATGCCAATGGCACCCCGGTCGACGTGGTCCTCAACCCGCTGGGCGTACCTTCGCGTATGAACGTTGGTCAGATCCTTGAAACCCACCTGGGCCTCGCGGCCAAAGGTCTGGGCGAGAAGATCAACCGGATGGTCGAAGAGCAGCGCAAAGTCGCTGAGCTGCGTACCTTCCTGGACGAGATCTACAACCAGATCGGCGGTCGTAACGAAGATCTGGACAGCTTCTCCGATCAGGAAATCCTGGATCTGGCGAAGAACCTGCGTGGCGGTGTTCCAATGGCCACTCCAGTGTTCGACGGTGCCAAGGAAAGCGAAATCAAGGCCATGCTGAAACTGGCAGACCTGCCAGAAAGCGGCCAGATGCAGCTGACCGACGGCCGTACCGGCAACAAGTTCGAGCGTCCAGTTACCGTTGGCTACATGTACATGCTGAAGCTGAACCACTTGGTAGACGACAAGATGCACGCGCGTTCTACCGGTTCGTACAGCCTGGTTACCCAGCAGCCGCTGGGTGGTAAGGCGCAGTTCGGTGGTCAGCGTTTCGGGGAGATGGAGGTCTGGGCACTGGAAGCATACGGTGCTGCTTACACTCTGCAAGAAATGCTCACAGTGAAGTCGGACGATGTGAACGGCCGGACCAAGATGTACAAAAACATCGTGGACGGCGATCACCGTATGGAGCCGGGCATGCCCGAGTCCTTCAACGTGTTGATCAAGGAAATTCGTTCCCTCGGCATCGATATCGATCTGGAAACCGAATAACACGTGACGCGATCGAGAGCGGGGCAGGATTGCCCGCTCTCTGCTCCGCCAGGAGGAAAGGCCTTGAAAGACCTACTGAATTTGCTGAAAAACCAGGGTCAAGTCGAAGAGTTCGACGCCATCCGTATCGGATTGGCCTCGCCTGAGATGATCCGCTCGTGGTCGTTCGGTGAAGTTAAAAAGCCGGAAACCATCAACTACCGTACGTTCAAACCTGAGCGTGACGGTCTGTTCTGCGCCAAGATCTTTGGCCCGGTAAAGGATTACGAGTGCCTGTGCGGTAAGTACAAGCGCTTGAAGCACCGTGGTGTGATCTGCGAGAAGTGCGGCGTTGAAGTTGCACTGGCCAAGGTTCGTCGTGAGCGCATGGCGCACATCGAACTGGCTTCGCCAGTTGCCCACATCTGGTTCCTGAAATCGCTGCCGTCCCGTATCGGCCTGCTGATGGACATGACCCTGCGTGATATCGAACGCGTTCTCTACTTCGAGAGCTATGTCGTTATCGACCCGGGCATGACCACTCTTGAAAAAGGTCAGCTGCTGAACGACGAGCAGTACTTCGAAGCGCTGGAAGAGTTCGGTGATGACTTCGACGCCCGTATGGGTGCCGAAGCTGTCCGTGAACTGCTGCACGCTATCGACCTGGAACACGAGATTGGCCGTCTGCGTGAAGAAATTCCGCAAACCAACTCCGAAACCAAGATCAAGAAGCTGTCCAAGCGTCTGAAGTTGATGGAAGCCTTCCAGGGTTCCGGCAACCTGCCAGAGTGGATGGTGCTGACCGTTCTGCCGGTTCTGCCGCCAGATCTGCGTCCACTGGTTCCGCTGGATGGCGGTCGTTTCGCGACTTCCGACCTCAACGATCTGTATCGTCGAGTGATCAACCGTAACAACCGTTTGAAGCGTCTGCTGGATCTGTCCGCTCCGGACATCATCGTGCGCAACGAAAAGCGTATGTTGCAGGAAGCTGTCGATGCACTGCTCGACAACGGTCGTCGTGGCCGCGCTATCACAGGTTCCAACAAGCGTCCTCTGAAATCCCTGGCTGACATGATCAAGGGTAAGCAAGGTCGTTTCCGTCAGAACTTGCTCGGTAAGCGTGTTGACTACTCCGGTCGTTCGGTAATTACCGTAGGCCCGACCCTGCGTCTGCATCAGTGCGGTCTGCCGAAGAAGATGGCTCTCGAGCTGTTCAAGCCGTTCATTTTCGGCAAGCTGGAAATGCGTGGTCTCGCGACCACCATCAAAGCGGCCAAGAAAATGGTCGAGCGCGAACTGCCAGAAGTTTGGGACGTTCTCGCTGAAGTGATTCGCGAACACCCGGTCCTCCTCAACCGTGCACCGACTCTTCACCGTCTGGGTATCCAGGCGTTTGAACCGGTACTGATCGAAGGTAAGGCTATCCAGCTGCACCCTCTGGTCTGCGCCGCGTACAACGCCGACTTCGACGGCGACCAAATGGCCGTACACGTACCGCTGACGCTGGAAGCCCAGCTCGAAGCGCGTGCGTTGATGATGTCGACCAACAACATTCTGTCGCCAGCCAACGGTGAGCCAATCATCGTTCCGTCGCAGGACGTTGTATTGGGTCTGTACTACATGACTCGTGAAGCGATCAACGCCAAGGGCGAAGGTCGTGTGTTTGCGGATCTGCAGGAAGTTGACCGTGTGTTCCGTGCCGGCGAAGCCGCACTGCACGCCAAGATCAAGGTTCGTATCAACGAAACCGTGAACGATCGTGACGGCAACAGCGTGAACAACACCCGTATCGTCGACACCACTGTCGGCCGTGCGCTGCTGTTCCAGGTTGTGCCAAAAGGTCTGTCGTTCGACGTCGTCAACCTGCCGATGAAGAAAAAGGCGATCTCCAAGCTGATCAACCAGTGCTACCGCGTGGTTGGTCTGAAAGAGACCGTGATCTTCGCTGACCAGTTGATGTACACCGGTTTTGCCTATTCGACCATTTCCGGCGTTTCCATCGGTGTTAACGACTTCGTTATCCCGGATGAAAAAGCCCGCATCATCGGTGCTGCCACCGACGAAGTGAAAGAAATCGAGAGCCAGTACGCCTCCGGCCTGGTAACCCAGGGCGAGAAGTACAACAAAGTGATCGACCTTTGGTCGAAAGCGAACGACGAAGTCTCCAAGGCGATGATGGCCAACCTCTCGAAAGAGAAAGTCATCGACCGTCACGGCCACGAAGTCGAGCAAGAATCGTTCAACTCGATGTACATGATGGCCGACTCGGGTGCGCGGGGTTCCGCAGCACAGATTCGTCAGCTGGCCGGTATGCGTGGTCTGATGGCCAAGCCGGACGGTTCCATCATTGAAACGCCGATTACTGCGAACTTCCGTGAAGGTCTGAGCGTACTCCAGTACTTCATCTCGACTCACGGTGCTCGTAAAGGTCTGGCGGATACCGCGTTGAAAACTGCGAACTCCGGTTACCTGACTCGTCGTCTGGTAGACGTGGCGCAGGATCTGGTTGTAACCGAGATCGATTGCGGCACTGAACACGGTCTGCTGATGACTCCGCACATTGAAGGCGGTGACGTTGTAGAGCCGTTGGGTGAGCGCGTATTGGGTCGTGTCATTGCCCGTGACGTATTCAAGCCGGGTACCGAGGACGTCATCGTTCCTGCTGGCACTCTGGTAGACGAGAAGTGGGTCGAGTTCATCGAGCTGAACAGCATCGACGAAGTGATCGTGCGTTCGCCGATCAGCTGCGAAACCCGCTATGGCATTTGCGCCAAGTGCTACGGCCGTGACCTGGCTCGTGGTCACCAGGTGAACATCGGTGAAGCGGTCGGCGTTATCGCTGCCCAGTCCATCGGTGAGCCGGGTACCCAGCTGACGATGCGTACGTTCCACATCGGTGGTGCGGCAAGCCGTACTTCCGCAGCCGACAGCGTTCAGGTGAAGAATGGCGGTACCGTCCGTCTGCACAACCTGAAACACGTTGAACGTGTGGATGGCAACCTGGTTGCTGTGTCCCGTTCCGGTGAGCTGGCAATCGCTGACGACTTCGGTCGTGAGCGCGAGCGTTACAAGCTGCCTTACGGTGCCGTGATTTCGGTTAAAGAAGGTGACAAGGTCGACGCTGGCGCAATCGTGGCCAAGTGGGATCCGCACACTCACCCGATCGTTACCGAAATGAAAGGTACCGTGACCTACGTGGGCATGGAAGAAGGCATCACGATCAAGCGTCAGACTGACGAATTGACCGGTATGACAAACATTGAAGTACTCGATGCCAAAGACCGTCCGGCTGCCGGCAAGGACATCCGTCCTGCGGTGAAGATGGTTGATGACAACGGCAAGGATCTGTTGCTGCCAGGCACTGACGTTATCGCTCAGTACTTCCTGCCAGCCAACGCCCTGGTCGGTGTTGCGGACGGTGCGAAGATTGCGATCGGTGATGTTATCGCTCGTATCCCGCAAGAAACTTCGAAAACCCGTGACATCACCGGTGGTCTGCCGCGTGTTGCCGACCTGTTCGAAGCCCGTCGTCCGAAAGAAGCGTCGATTCTGGCTGAAGTCAGCGGCACCATCGCGTTCGGTAAAGAGACCAAAGGCAAGCGCCGTCTGGTTATTACCCCGAACGACGGTAGCGATCCGTACGAAGAGCTGATTCCGAAGTGGCGTCACCTGAACGTGTTCGAAGGCGAACAGGTAAACCGCGGCGAAGTTATCTCCGACGGTCCGAGCGATCCGCACGACATCCTGCGTCTGCTGGGTGTGAGCGCGCTGGCCAAGTACATCGTCAACGAGATCCAGGACGTTTACCGTCTGCAAGGCGTGAAGATCAACGACAAGCACATCGAGACCATCCTGCGTCAGATGCTGCGTAAAGTTGAGATCTCCGAGTCCGGCGACTCCAGCTTCATCAAGGGCGACCAGATGGAACTGACTCACGTTCTGGTAGAGAACGAGCGTCTGAACGCGGAAGACAAATTTGTCTCCAAGTTCACCCGCGTTCTGCTGGGTATCACCAAGGCGTCGTTGTCGACCGAATCGTTCATCTCGGCGGCTTCCTTCCAGGAAACCACCCGCGTACTGACCGAAGCGGCCGTAACCGGCAAGCGCGATTACCTGCGCGGCCTGAAAGAAAACGTGGTCGTGGGTCGTCTGATCCCGGCCGGTACCGGTCTGGCTTATCACAGCGAGCGCAAGCGTCGTCGTGATGCAGACAAGCCGTTGCGCGTAAGCGCCAGTGAAGTGGAAGCTGCACTGACCGAAGCGCTGAACTCGAGCGGTAACTGAGTTCTGCGAAAAATGAGCTGAGGCCCTGATCAAGCCGTTCATCGAATCGAGACAATTTGTCGAGGTTCGACGAGCGGGGAGGTCGGGGCCTTGCCTTGACTGGGGACAAGATCCTCTTTAGACTCTTGATCCCCTAAATTTGGCGGGAATTCGTTCCTGCCATTTTGCTTTTCTTGCAAGACAATAGCGTCGCAAGACAACAGTGGAGCTAGTAGATGGCAACTATCAACCAGCTGGTACGTCAGCCGCGTAAGCGTATCGTCGAGAAATCCGACGTGCCTGCGCTGCAGAACTGCCCGCAACGTCGTGGCGTGTGCACCCGTGTGTACACCACTACGCCGAAAAAACCTAACTCGGCACTGCGTAAAGTATGCCGTGTGCGTCTGACCAACGGTTTCGAGGTTTCCTCGTACATCGGTGGTGAAGGCCACAACCTGCAAGAGCACAGCGTGGTACTGATCCGCGGCGGTCGTGTAAAAGACTTGCCAGGTGTTCGTTATCACACCGTTCGCGGCTCCTTGGATACTTCCGGCGTTAAAGGCCGTAACCAGGGTCGTTCGAAGTACGGTACCAAGCGTCCGAAGTAATCGGCCGTTTTGCAGATTTTCATTTTATTGAGTCGATAAGAGTAAGGTCGGGCGCGCATCCACTGGATCTGTCCCGAGCTAACCTGAAGACCGTTTGAGGGCTTATCAATGCCAAGACGTCGCGTAGCAGCAAAGCGTGAGATTCTGGACGATCCGAAATACGGAAGCCAAATCCTCGCCAAATTCATGAACCACGTTATGGAAAGCGGCAAGAAAGCCGTTGCCGAGCGTATCGTTTATGGTGCCCTGGAAACCGTTGCGGCTCGCAAGACCGGCACCGATCCCCTGGAACTCTTCGAAAAAGCACTCGACGCCATCGCTCCGCTGGTCGAAGTGAAGTCGCGCCGCGTTGGTGGTGCTACTTACCAGGTTCCGGTCGAGGTTCGTCCGTCCCGTCGTAACGCTCTGGCAATGCGCTGGTTGGTAGACTTCGCCCGCAAGCGCGGCGAGAAGTCTATGGCTCTGCGCTTGGCTGGCGAGCTGCTGGATGCTGCTGAAGGTAAAGGTGCTGCTGTTAAGAAGCGTGAAGACGTGCACCGTATGGCCGAAGCTAACAAAGCTTTCTCGCACTACCGCTTCTAATTTTAGCTTCACTAATTTTGCGAGGGCTTTATGGCTCGTACTACTCCGATTAGTCGCTACCGTAACATCGGTATCGTCGCACACGTGGATGCTGGTAAAACCACCACCACCGAGCGCGTCCTTTTTTACACTGGCAAAAGTCACAAAATGGGCGAGGTGCATGACGGCGCCGCGACCACAGACTGGATGGTTCAGGAGCAGGAGCGTGGTATTACCATTACTTCTGCTGCCATTACCGCCTTCTGGAAAGGTTCCGAGAAGCAGTACCCACACGAGCATCGCTTCAACGTAATCGATACTCCGGGCCACGTAGACTTCACCATTGAAGTAGAGCGTTCCCTGCGCGTGCTCGACGGCGCGGTCGTTGTGTTCTGCGGTACTTCGGGTGTTGAGCCTCAGTCGGAAACCGTATGGCGTCAGGCCAACAAATACGGCGTTCCACGTCTTGTTTATGTAAACAAGATGGACCGTGCTGGTGCCAACTTCCTGCGCGTGATCGGTCAGATCAAACAGCGTCTGGGTCACACTCCGGTGCCGATCCAGCTGGCTATCGGTTCGGAAGATAACTTCCAGGGCCAGATCGACCTGATCAACATGCAAGCTGTCTACTGGAACGACTCTGACAAGGGTATGGTTCCGGTTCGCAAGGAAATCCCTGCGGACATGCTTGAACTGGCTGAAGAATGGCGCAACAACATGGTTGAAGCCGCCGCCGAAGCCAGCGAAGAGCTGATGAACAAGTATCTGGAAGGTGAAGAGCTGTCGATCGCCGAGATCAAGGCTGCTCTGCGTCAGCGTACTATCGCCGGCGAAATCGTTCTGGCTGTTTGCGGTTCTTCGTTCAAGAACAAGGGCGTTCCCCTGGTTCTCGACGCCGTTATCGACTTCCTGCCTGCTCCGACCGACATTCCTGCTATCAAGGGTTCCAATCCTGATAACGAGGAAGAAGAGATGGAGCGTCATGCAAGCGACGACGAGCCGTTCGCGGCCCTGGCGTTCAAGATCGCTACCGACCCATTCGTGGGTACCTTGACCTTCGTCCGCGTTTACTCGGGCGTGTTGAACTCCGGCGACGGCGTGATCAACTCGGTTAAAGGCAAGAAAGAGCGCGTGGGTCGTATGGTGCAAATGCACGCAAACGCCCGTGAAGAGATCAAGGAAGTACGCGCTGGCGACATCGCGGCCCTGATCGGCATGAAGGACGTCACCACTGGTGAAACCCTCTGCAATGCTGACAAGCCAATCATCCTGGTTCGCATGGACTTCCCGGAGCCGGTTATTTCGGTTGCCGTAGAGCCTAAGACCAAGGATGACCAGGAAAAAATGGGTATCGCTCTGGGCAAGCTTGCTCAGGAAGACCCGTCTTTCCGCGTCAAAACTGATGAAGAGACTGGTCAAACGATCATCTCCGGCATGGGCGAGCTGCACTTGGACATCCTGGTTGACCGGATGCGCCGTGAGTTCAACGTCGAAGCCAACATCGGCAAGCCACAGGTTTCGTACCGTGAGCGCATCACGAAGAACTGCGAAATCGAAGGCAAGTTCGTTCGTCAGTCCGGCGGTCGTGGCCAGTTCGGTCATTGCTGGATTCGCTTTGCTCCTGCTGACGAAGGTCAGGAAGGTCTGCAATTCCTGAACGAAGTAGTGGGTGGTGTGGTTCCTAAGGAATACATCCCGGCTATCCAGAAGGGTATCGAAGAGCAGATGAAGAACGGCGTTGTTGCCGGCTATCCGCTGATCGGCCTGAAGGCTACCGTGTTCGATGGTTCTTACCACGACGTCGACTCCAACGAGATGGCGTTTAAAGTGGCTGCTTCCATGGCGACCAAGCAACTGGCCCAGAAGGGCGGTGGTGAGTTGCTTGAGCCGATCATGGCGGTAGAGGTTGTTACGCCTGAAGACTATATGGGTGATGTGATGGGCGACCTTAACCGTCGTCGCGGCATGATCCAAGGTATGGAAGACACAGTGTCCGGCAAGGTTATCCGTGCCGAAGTTCCACTGGGTGAGATGTTCGGTTATGCGACCGACGTTCGTTCCATGTCTCAGGGTCGCGCAAGCTACTCTATGGAATTCAAAAAATACGATACGGCTCCGTCGCACATCGTCGAATCCGTTACCAAAAAACAAGGCTGATTCAGCCCCTTTAGGCTAGGAGTTAATTGTCGTGGCTAAAGAAAAATTTGATCGTTCCCTACCGCACGTAAACGTTGGCACCATCGGCCACGTTGACCACGGTAAAACCACTCTGACCGCTGCTCTGACTCGCGTCTGCTCCGAAGTTTTCGGTTCGGCCGTAGTTGAATTCGACAAGATCGACAGCGCTCCAGAAGAAAAAGCTCGCGGTATCACCATCAACACCGCGCACGTTGAGTACAACTCGAACATTCGTCACTACGCTCACGTTGACTGCCCAGGTCACGCTGACTACGTGAAGAACATGATCACTGGTGCTGCGCAGATGGACGGCGCGATCCTGGTTTGCTCGGCCGCTGATGGTCCGATGCCACAAACCCGTGAGCACATCCTGCTGTCCCGTCAGGTAGGCGTTCCGTACATCGTGGTTTTCCTGAATAAGGCTGACCTGGTAGACGACGCTGAGCTGCTGGAACTGGTTGAGATGGAAGTTCGCGACCTGCTGTCCACCTACGACTTCCCAGGCGACGACACTCCGATCATCATCGGTTCGGCTCGTATGGCGCTGGAAGGCAAAGACGACAACGAAATGGGCACCACCGCTGTTAAGAAGCTGGTGGAAACTCTGGACAGCTACATCCCAGAGCCAGAGCGTGCTATCGACAAGCCTTTCCTGATGCCAATCGAAGACGTGTTCTCGATCTCGGGTCGCGGTACTGTTGTGACCGGTCGTATCGAGCGCGGTATCGTTCGCGTTCAAGACGCCCTGGAAATCGTTGGTCTGCGTGACACCACCACCACCACCTGCACCGGTGTTGAGATGTTCCGCAAGCTGCTGGACGAAGGTCGTGCTGGCGAGAACTGCGGCGTTCTGCTGCGTGGCACCAAGCGTGACGACGTTGAGCGTGGTCAGGTTCTGGTTAAGCCGGGTTCGGTTAAGCCGCACACCAAGTTCACCGCAGAAGTTTACGTTCTGAGCAAGGAAGAAGGCGGCCGTCACACTCCGTTCTTCAAAGGCTACCGTCCACAGTTCTACTTCCGTACTACTGACGTGACTGGTAACTGCGAGCTGCCAGAAGGCGTTGAAATGGTAATGCCAGGTGACAACATTCAGATGACTGTTACCCTGATCAAAACCATCGCGATGGAAGACGGCCTGCGTTTCGCAATCCGTGAAGGCGGCCGTACCGTTGGTGCTGGTGTCGTAGC
>NZ_WTVE01000017.1:0-150918 GCF_022496685.1 Pseudomonas sp. B707
GTTAGAATACCGGCCTGTCACGCCGGGGGTCGCGGGTTCGAGTCCCGTCCGCTGCGCCATATTTAACGAGTCAGACAATGTCTGGTTCGCGATTGAAAAGCACCGAAGCTTTCAGTCAAACGAGTTACTTGAGCGTCAGCTCAAAGCGATACGCAGCGGTAGTTCAGTCGGTTAGAATACCGGCCTGTCACGCCGGGGGTCGCGGGTTCGAGTCCCGTCCGCTGCGCCATATCTGTTTCAAGGATCACTGAACGCCTTGAAACACCGAAAGCAACCTCGGGTTGATTCGGCATCGATAGCAAAGACCCTGGTCGAAAGACCGGGGTTTTTTGTGTCTGAAATTTGACCTTTCCCAAATTCCTCCCTTCTAGCCGGCGACGAAGCCTAGCCGTGGCTCGTTCGATGCCGCCGGGCAATCTACCTGTGTCTCTGAGTCGCTGCGATGCAATACCGCATTGATTTTTTGATTCTTTGGTCAAATTTTTGTAACTGGTTGTTTGCTGCGAGCTCAGAAACCTATAAAGTTAACCTTTCGGTCAGCTTTGCACTGTCATCACGCCCTTTGCTTCGTCAAAAAGGGCTTCTGCAAGACTCGAGATTCCCAGTAGATAACCAGAAGGGCGGATCCATAACCGTCCAGAGGATGATCCATGTCCAACCGTGAAATATCCCGGCGCTCGTTCCTCCAGGGCGGGCTGGTGGCGGGTGTGAGCGTTACGCTCACGCCGCTCAGCAGTCAGGCGCTCGGTGCCTTGATGGAAAACAGCGTGACCGTGCCGTCCGAGCAGTGGCTCGGCAACAACGGCAAGGCGCGCCAGCGTAATGATGCCTTGTCCAAGGTCTGCGGCAGCAAGGTGTTTGCCCGCGACATCCGTTCCAAGGACATGCCGGGCTGGCCCCAGCAGCAAGGCCACGCCATGTTGCTGAAAACCATCAAGGCCGACCGCATCTACGACGGTTACGACCTGTCGTGGCTCGGCGCCGATCTGCAGCCTGATCGTATCGTTACCGCCGCCGACCTGGACAAGGACGGCATCGTGTTCCCTGAAGAGCACGCACCGGATCCGCTGCTGCCGGAAGGCAAAGTGCCGATGTTCATCGGCCACCCGGTTGCGATCCTGATCTGGAACGACTTCGAGCGTTTCCGCCAGGCCAAGAACAAACTCAAATTCAATGACAAAGCGATTCGTTACGGTGCGCAAGTACCGTTCTACGAAGGCGATCCCTATGGCAGTTTTCGCTACGTGCGCGTCGGTGGCCCGACGTCGGCGGACGAAGACGAGTTCGCCAGCCTCAAGGACTCGATCCTGTTCCCGATGCTGAAGAACCGTCGTCCGGTGTGGAATTCCCAACCGAACCTGCACGGCAACCTGACCGAACGCGGCCTGTTCTACGCCGACCGCATGAAAAAAGAGATCGACACCCCGCCGGACAACTGGCTGGTGTTCGACGAACGCTACAAAACCCCGTCGATCGAACCGGCCGCGATGGAGCCGGACAACGGCAACGGCTGGTACGACCCGGCGACCAAGACCCTTCATTTCGTCGTCGCCACTCAGTGCCCGCTGGAAACCGCCACCGAGACCGCGAAGATGATCGGGCCGTCGCGTTTCGGCCTGGCGAACCTGAACATGCACCCGGGCTACACCGTCGGTTACGGCTCCAAAGACCACAATATTTTCGTCTACTACGCGGCCCTGGCGGCGTTGTACGGCGCAGGTGTGCCGGTTCGCCTGGCCAACGACCGCTACGAGCAGTTCCAGAGCGGCATCAAGCGTCACCCGTTCGACATCCGCTATCAATTGGCAGTGGACAAGACCGATCACAGCTTCAAGATTTTCCGTGCCGAGATGAGTGTCGACGGTGGTGGCCGGATCAACTACAGCCCGTCGGTGGCCGCCGTTGGCGCTACTGCGGCGCAGTCGATCTACTACATGCCGCAGAACGACCTGCAGGTCACCGCTTACCATTCACGCGCCGTTGAAGCGGGTTCGATGCGCGGCTACGGCACGCTGCAGAGCATGGCCTCCACCGAAATGATGGTCGACGAAATCGCCGATCGCCTTGGTGTCGATGCCATTGATCTGCGCCGCAAGAACGCGCTGCGCTCGGGAATGAAAAACACTCAGGGCGCGATCCCGGCCGGTGCGTTGCGCCTGCACGAGATTCTCGACAAGGCTTCGCTGCACGAAGTCTGGAAAAACCGCGACGCGATCAAAAAGCAGCGCGAAGCGGCAGACCCGGACAACTGGTACGGCGTAGGTTTCGCCATTTGTCAGAAAGACTTCGGCACCGGTTCCGAAGCGCCGATGGCCAGCATCGAGTTCACCGCTGACGGGCGCATTTCCCTGCGTCACATCGGCATCGAGATCGGCACCGGCATGTCCACCTCGCAAGCGTTGGTGGTGGCTGACTTCCTCGGCAGCGCGGCTCACGACGTGAAGACCGGCGAAACCGAGTGGGATGAAATGCAGCTGGTCACCGCCGGCAACCCTTACATCATGAGCCAGGCCGAGCAGGACAACTTCCTGCGCAATCCGCGCTGGGTCGGCAAGCTGGCATCGGCCTCGTCCGCGACCAACTCCGCCTACTACTTCAGCCACGCCACCCGTGAAGCGGCGCGCGTGTTGTTCAACCACGGTCTGTGGCCGGCGGCGCTGGAGATCTGGCGTCAGGGCCCGTACGGCGGCCAGGCCAACCCTTACGTGGTGCGTCGCGAAGATGCGCATTGGGTCGACGGCAAGCTGACCGCCAACGGCATGCAGCCGCTGACCTTCGAAGAGCTGGCCAAGCGTGCTCACGAGCGCGGTCTGGTCACCGGCGCCACGGTTCACGGTTTTAACCGCTGGAGCTGGGCCGAAGCCGAATACAGCATCGACGGCGTGCGCGAGCGTCTGCCGCTCGACGGTCTGGCGGTGAAGTACGGCGACGGCGCCCCGAAAGCGAAAAAGGCGCAGATGACCAGCGCCGGTTTCCACCTGCTGGATCGGCAGAACATCGCCTACCCGGTGGTTCAGTTGAACAACGCCGCCGTGACCTACTACAGCCCAGTCGCAACGCTGGTCGAGTTGAAGGTCAACAAAGGTTCGGCAGAAGTCGAAGTGCTCAACCATCACTCGTGGCTGGAATGCGGCCGGGTGCTGGTCGAAGAACTGGTTCGCGGCCAGCTCGAAGGCGGGATCGCCATGGGCATCGGTCACGCCTTGATGGAAGAGATGCCGTTGTACGAAGGCGGGCCGGGGGAGGGTGACTGGAACTTCAACCGTTATCGCCTGCCGATGGCGCGCCATGTGGCGGTTTGGAAGCAGACGTCGGAAATCCTGCCGCCGCTGTCCCCGAGCGACCCGTCCAAGGGCATCGCCGAAGTGGTGATGATCCCGGTGGTCGGCGCCATCGGTAACGCCGTGGCCCACGCCATCGGTAAACGTGTTCGCGATCTGCCAATCACTGCTGCGCGCATCAAGGAGGCCCTCAATGGCTAACCGTCCGCTTCAACTGACCCTCAACGGTCAATCCGTCGGCCCGGTGGACATCCCTGATGACCTGCCGATGATCGATTACCTGCACGAATACAAAAACCTCACCGGTTCGCGCCTGGGCTGCGGCCAGGGCATCTGCCACGCCTGTGTGGTGATCGTCGACAACCCGGACGGCACCAGCGAAGAAGTGCGCACCTGCATCACTGGCGCGCATTACTTCGAGGGCAAAAAAGTCCGCACCATCGAAGGCCACGCCAAGCGTGACGAGCAAGGCCAGGTTACCGAGCTGAACCCGATCCAGCAGCGCTTCGTCGATGAATTCGCCTTCCAGTGCAGCTACTGCGCGCCGGGCTTCGTCAACGCCGCGACCGTGCTGGTGGAAAAGCTGCAACGCCAGCCGATCGTCAAAAGCAAACTGGAACAAGTCATCGAGGACAGCCTCGGTCATCACGTCTGCCGTTGCACCGGGTACGTGCGTTACTACAACGCCACCCGCAACGTGCTGACCGATCTCGGCCTGGTCAAGGAGGGTTAAGCATGAAGCAATTACTGACCCGCCTGACCCTGGCGGTCGGGCTGGCTGCGCCTGTGTTGGCGGCGCATGCGGATGATCAGGTCAAGCGCGGCGAATACCTCGCCCGCGCGGCCGACTGCATGGCGTGCCACACGGCGCCCGGTGGCGCGCCGTTTGCTGGCGGCCTGCCGATCGTGTCGCCGTTCGGCACGATCTACGGCACCAACATCACTCCAAGCAAAGAGCACGGCATCGGTTTGTACAACGACGACGAGTTTTTCGCTGCGCTGACTGAAGGCAAGCGCCGTGACGGCGCGAACCTATATCCGGCGATGCCGTACACCTCGTATCACTTGATGCCGCGTGCGGATTCGGATGCGATTCACGCGTATCTGAAAACCATCGAGCCAATCGAGCGTGCCGCACCGGTGACCAGCCTTAGCTTTCCGTTCAACGTGCGTCCGGGCCTGATCGGCTGGAACATGATGTACGGCAAAGCCTTGAAGCTCGAATCTGCCGAAGGCAAAAGCGACGCCTGGAAACGCGGCCAGTACATGGTCGAAGTGCTCGGCCATTGCGGCGAATGCCATACGCCACGCGGCCTGCCGGGCGCGATGCAACTGGACAAGCGCCTGACCGGCGGCATCCTCAACGGCTATCTGGCACCGAGCCTGCTGGCCACTGATCTGGCGGCCCGCGGCTGGAACCATCAGGACCTGAGCACGTTCCTCAAGCACGGCATGAGCGCCCAGGGCACGATGTTCAACGAGATGTTCCCGGTGTTCCACAACAGCACTCAGGGCCTGAATGATCCGGATCTGGCGGCGATGGCGACGTTCCTGCTGGGCGACAAGCCTCCGGCGGCGAAAGAGCTGACCGACGTGCCGTTGGAAAAACTCAGTGCCAGCGCTCAACGCGGTCGTCAGGAATACTTGAACGTCTGCGCCGGCTGTCACGCGGCTGGTGGCGAGGGTAAGCCGCACATCGCGGTGGCCATGCGCGGCAACACCACGCTGCGTCTGGAAGACCCGCGCAACCTGTTGCGAGTGATCGAGGATGGTATCGGCGAACAGAAATTCGCCGGATTCGAACACATGCAGCCGATGCCGGGTTTCGCCGACAAGCTCAGTGCTGAGCAACTGACCGATCTGCTGAACTACCTGCGTCAGGGTTGGGGTGGTCAGTCGGCCGAGCTGGCGGTCAGCGATGTGCAGAAGCTTCAGGCTGACGCCCCGTCCATCGAGCACAAGGCGCACTGATCATGCAGCATCTCGATCTGCAGGTTGTGCGTCGGGCGCTGGAGTGGTCGACGGCGGGGCAGCGCATCTGGCTTTGCACCGTGCTGACCACCTACGGTTCGGCGCCGCGCGCGCCGGGTTCACTGCTGGCGGTGAACGATGGCGGGCAGTGGATCGGGTCGCTGTCCGGTGGTTGCGTCGAGGAAGACTTTCTCGAGCGCGTCGCCGAAGGTGCGTTTCTCGATGCGATCAATGTCGTCCGTTATGGCGAAGGTGACGATCCACGTTCGCGGGTCAGCCTGCCGTGCGGCGGCATTCTCGATGTGCTGGTAGAGAAATTTGACGCGAGCTGCGATGTGCAGGCGCACCTGCGTGAACTCGAATCGGCGTTGCTGGGGCAGCGCCGGTTGATTCGCGAGGTCGATCTGGCCACGGGCGCGCGTAGCCTGTTTGCCGATCGCGAACAAGGTGCGCGGATCGAGCGTGAAATCGACCGGGTGCGGATCCGCATCGGCGCCGCTCAGCGTTTGTTGCTGGCGGGGTATTCCAGCGTGGCGCAGGCGTGTGCGGAGTTCGCGGTGAGTCTTGGCTTCGAAGTGATTCTCTGCGACCCGCGTGATGAGGTGCTGGAAGGCGTGGTGCTCAATGGCGTGGAGATCCGCCGGCAATTGCCGTCGGTGTTTATCGCCGACGGCGGTTGCCACCGGGATACGGCGGTGGTGGCGTTGACCCACGATCCGCGTATCGACGATCTGGCGATGATGGAAGCGGTGCGTACCGAAGCGTTCTACATTGGCGTAATGGGCTCACAGCAGACGTCGCAGAAGCGCTTCGAGCGATTGCGCCGGATTGGCGGTCTGGGGGAGAGCGAGCTGGCGCGGATTCATGCGCCGATCGGTCTTAACCTGGGCAGCAAGACGCCGTCGGAAATCGCTTTGGCGGTGCTCGCGGATATCCTGCGGATTCGCAGCGGGATTGCGCGGGATCAGTTGTGATTTGAGCTGAATGTAAAAAGGGCCGCTATTCAGCGGCCCTTTTTTTGGCTTGTCAGAAACCGAGCTTGTCGCGCAGTCCGTAGTACCACGCGCCCAGCGCGGCAAACGGTGTGCGCAGCAGTTGCCCGCCGGGGAACGGGTAGTGCGGCAGGTCGGCAAACGCATCGAAGCGCTCGGCTTGCCCGCGCAGCGCCTCGGCCAATACCTTGCCGGCCAGATGCGTGTAGGTCACGCCGTGGCCGCTGCAGCCCTGGGAGTAATAGATGTTGTCGCCCAGACGCCCAACCTGAGGCAGGCGCGACAGGGTCAGCAGGAAGTTTCCGGTCCAGGCGTAGTCGATCTTCACGTCCTTGAGTTGCGGGAAGGCCTTGAGCATTTTCGGGCGGATGATCGCCTCGATGTTTGCCGGATCCCGTGCGCCATATACAACGCCGCCGCCGAAGATCAGGCGCTTGTCGCCGCTCAAGCGGTAGTAGTCGAGCAGGTAGTTGCAGTCTTCGACGCAGTAGTCCTGCGGCAGAAGGGATTTCGCCAGCTCATCGCCCAATGGCTCGGTGGTGATGACCTGAGTGCCGCACGGCATCGATTTGGCCGCCAGTTCCGGCACCAGATTGCCGAGGTAGGCGTTGCCGGCCACGATGATGAATTTGGCTCTGACCTTGCCCTGCGGTGTATGCACGACCGGATTGGCACCGCGTTCGATGCGCACGGCCGGTGACTGTTCGTAGATGGTGCCGCCCAGGGACTCCACGGCAGCAGCTTCGCCCAATGCCAGGTTAAGCGGGTGGATATGGCCACCGCTCATGTCGAGCATGCCGCCGACGTATTGATCGCAGGCGACCACTTCACGGATGCGGCGCTGATCGAGCAGTTCCAGTCGGGTATGGCCGAAGCGTTCCCACAGGCGCTTCTGCGATTCGAGGTGGCCCATTTGCTTGGCGGTGAGGGCGGCGAATACGCCACCGTCTTTCAGGTCGCACTGGATGTTGTACTTGCTGACGCGTTCACGAATGATCCGGCCGCCCTCGAACGCCATCTGCCCGAGCAGTTGTGCCTGTTTCGGGCCGACGCTGCGTTCGATCACATCGATGTCACGGCTGTAGCTGTTGACGATTTGTCCGCCATTGCGCCCCGAAGCGCCGAAGCCGACCTTGGCGGCTTCCAGCACGGTCACGCGAAAACCGTTCTCGAGCAGGAACAGGGCCGAGGAAAGTCCCGTATAACCAGCGCCGATCACACAGACATCCGTCTCCACGTCATCCTGCAGGGCAGGGCGTGGTGGCACGGCGTTGGCCGACGCAGCGTAATAAGACTCTGGGTAAGGGGTGTTCGCCATCCTGCAGCCTCTGTTTAATATATTTTACGAGTGCGGCGATCCTACCCCAGTTGAAAAACCTCCGCCAGCCACCGGGAAATCTTCTTGCGGCGGGTCGAAATTAAATATTTTGCATATTCATAGGGTTAGGTGAAAAAAAGGTGTTGACACCCCTTCGGAATTCCGTAGAATGCCGCCTCACAGCAGGCACGTAGCTCAGTTGGTTAGAGCACCACCTTGACATGGTGGGGGTCGTTGGTTCGAGTCCAATCGCGCCTACCAAACAAAATCCGCTCTGCTGGGCGGTCTGGAAGGGCTCACCGAAAGGTGGGCCCTTTTTTGTTGTCTGCGATTTCAGAACCTTTGCAAAGTTTCGGTTTGGTCGACCGCAGCTACACTGCGGCACATTTGCAGAGGTGTATTCATGAGTCGCCAATTCAGGCGCGCCGGTCCAGGCGATATCGAAAGCCTGTTGAAGATTGATCCTGTCGCTGAAAAAGATAGCTGCCGTCGCGAGTACATCGCGAGGGCTGTACGGGCGCAGGAGTGCTGGGTTGTCTGCGAGGCGGACGATCCTGGCGCTCCCGTCGGCTACGGATGTCTGGATCGAAGCTTTCTTGGAGAGTGGTTCATACCTCTCGTGATCGTCTCCAGTGCGAACAGGCGTTCCGGCGTGGGGCGGCAGATCGTGAGCGGTCTGGAGCAGCATGCTTGTGCAGAAAAGATCTTCACGTCGACCAATACGTCCAACTCGCCGATGCGACAGCTGCTTACAAATCTTGGATATCAGCACAGCGGAATGGTAGAGAATCTGGATCCGGGGGATCCCGAGCTCATTTTTGTAAAATTCTTGAGCCAAGCGCGTATTGATCGTGATTGATTTTGATCCATTCGTCGCCGACCGTCGCGAGCGACCTTTTAAATAGTGTGGATATTTAAGGGGTTACGGATTTTATTAACCATCCGGTTATCAAAAATACGTTGTTACATACTGGAAAAATCAGTAATATCCGCCCCGCGTTCACCACCACGGTTTATGCATTTTTAAATCCCAAGCTTCCATCAGCTGCTTGGGATTTTTTTTGCCCGCGATTTGCCTTTCCCGCACCTCTGCCCAGCCTCTCGTCTCGCCCGTTCCTGTTTTCCGGGAGCGGTGACAGGCAAGTCCATATTTTTTCGACTACTACTGTCAGGCTGATTTCAGCTCTGCCGGACAGGAGTTCATCGATGCTGGTTCATTGGTTTCTTGCAGCGATTCATTTACTGGCTTTTGCCATGGGCTTCTGGGCGGTGTTGACGCGTGGGACGGCCTTCAGTCGTTTGGCGTCCGGCTCCGGTGATGTCGGGCGAGTGTTGCTAGCCGACAATCTTTGGGGGCTTTCGGCGTTGGTGTTGCTCGTCACCGGCGGCATGCGCGCCTTCGCAGGTTATGAGAAGGGAACCGACTATTACCTGCATCAGCCACTGTTTCATCTGAAGATGACGCTGTTCGTGCTGATTCTGCTTCTGGAGCTCATGCCGATGATCACCCTGATCAAATGGCGCGTGTCCAAGGCGCGCGGCGCTGTCCCTGACACGGGGCGTGCAAAGATGTTCGCGCGGATCAGTCATGCCGAAGCGCTTCTGTTGGTATTGATGGTCGTGGCGGCCACCGGAATGGCGCGTGGCGTTACATTCGGCTAGTCGGGCGAGATTCCCAGCCGCTATTCGGAAATGTCCGACAGCCAGCTCGTTGAATGACGGTTAGTATCGGTTGCGAGAAGGGTTGAGGCAGGAAGTGGCGTGGCACGCGCCGTCACCAGGGAGGTGGGGGATGGCAATACGGCGCTTGAATCTTTAGCCAGTCATTGCGCGCAGGCAAACGAACTGGCTACTGACTGCGTAGGGCTCAGGGCGTTTGTGGCTTGTCCGGTGCGGTCAGGCCAGCCTGGATGCGCTGGTAGATCTCTTCCCGGTGCACTGCAACGTTCTTCGGAGCATTGATGCCGATTCGAACTTGCTGGCCGCTGACGCCGAGAATGGTGATCGTGATGTCATCACCAATGTTTATGCTTTCACCGACTTTGCGGGTGAGTATCAGCATGGTCTTCTCCTTGATTGCTTTGTAGGGCACCTGATTCAGACAGTGCAGAGGTCGGTGGTACGTATAGATTAGTGCGAAGTCTTACAGTTTGGGTGCCTCTTTCTGACGCGCAGCAGCGGCATTAATTCCCAGCGCGTAACTATACAGGGGCCGTCGGCATCAATCTCGTAGTTTTATGCCGCAATTTGCGGGGCTCGGAAAGTATTCTCGAATGTTAAGATCGCCGCTTTGAGAATTCAGAGGGAAGCGTTGTGCGCAAATTGGTCTGGGTAGTCGCGGCACTGGCATTGGCAGGATGTGGCGAAGGCAAGAGTGTGGATGCGCAAAAGCCGAAACCGGCGGTGGTAGCGGCGCCTGCTGCGGTGGGCCCGCAGTGGGATCTCGAAGTGCGCGGTGAAACCCCTCAGGCCGTCAGCGACCTCAGCGGCTGGCTGATAGAGCATGGCTTTGTGGCCAGTGTCATCAAGGACGCCAGCGGCAAGACCCGGATCCTGCTCGGCCCTTTCAATTCGAAGGCTGACGCCGAGGCGCGCCAGGCAGATGTGAACGCCGCATTGATCAAGGCGAAGAAGCAGAACATCGAAACGCTGGTGATCGAGCGCACGGCGACGCAATAAGGGGCCTTTCGACGGAGCTGACTAAAGGGTGTCCCCCGTGATTCGTTTTTCAAGGAGTCACTGAAGATATCCAGAAGGAGCTCCGCATGGCCTCCGCCAATCCTTACAAGTTGTTCGACGTCGTTTTGCGTCACAAGCAGCAATTGAGCCCGCATCTCATGCGGATCACGCTCGCAAGCCCCACGGTCACCGAGATGGCGACCTGGGCGCCGGATCAGCGAGTGAAGCTGTTTTTCCCGGCAGCCGACGGTTCACCCGCCAAGCTTTCTCAGGGCGAAGGGTGGTACGCCCGTTTCCGCTCGATGCTGGTTGATTGTCGCCCGGCGATGCGCACTTACACCATCCGTCATTTGCGTGCCGAGTCGGGTGAAGTCGATATCGATTTCGTCCTGCACGGCGAAACCGGCCCGGCCTCCCGTTGGGCGTTGCGAGCGCAACCTGGCGAGTCGATGCAGATTCTGGCGCCCGACAGCCGATTCTCGGCACAAGAGGCGGGGGGATTTGAATGGAAGCCACCGCAAACGCTCAAGCAACTTCTGTTGGTCGCCGACGCCACAGCGTTGCCGGCCGCCATGGGGATCCTGGAAGAACTGGCGACACTTACTGAACCGCCGCAGGCCCAGGCGTTTTTTGAAGTCGACAGTCGTGAGGATATGTTGGCGGTTCCTGACTGGCCCGGACTTTCGGTGCAATGGCTGATCCGCGATCACGCAACTGCCGGCACGTTGATGGTGGAAGCCGTGCAGCAGGCGACGTTGCCTGTCGATGCATCGCCGGTTGGGCAAGCGGTCGAGCTGGCGGATGTCGACATCGAAGAAGAGATTCTGTGGGAGATCGCCGATACGGCCAGCGAGTGTTTCTATGGTTGGATCGCCGGAGAATCCGCTGCGGTCATGAGCCTGCGCAAATACCTCATCAAGGAGCGCGGCATTCCGCGCGAGTCACTCAATCTGATGGGCTACTGGCGTCACAACAAATCCGGCGGTTGAGCACAAAAAAGGCCTTGAGTTTATCGCTCAAGGCCTTTTCTTTTGATCAGACAATCAACCGCAGGCTTTCAGGTTCACCGGGCCGACAAATTCGTTGCCGCGCCCCATCACACACGCCACGCTCTGATTACGCTGGCGCTCCCAGTCTTGCACCGGGTAAGTCTTGTCCCAGGCTTCGTACAGTTGTCGATCCTGCTTCGACAAGCGCAAGCCGTATTGTTTGCTCATGTAAAAGTAGGTGCGGGCGATCATGCCGCGGATCGAAGGGCGGGGCATGACCTTCTTCGCCTTGAAGTCGACCTGAGTCAGGCAGGAGCCGTACTGACCTTTTTCGACCGGCAGCCAGCCGTAGCTGAAATTGCTGCGGTCGCCATTCACCTCGCCGATGCTCGGCACCAGGTTGTGCAGGTCGGCTTCGGCTTTCTGATAGCTCGGGTCGTAGCGGGTGCAATTCTTGCGGCCGCCTTCCTGCCAGCATTGACGCTGATGGCCGAACTGCCAGGCCGGAACAATGTGCTCCCATTCGATGCGGGACGCTCGCTTGGCGTTCTTGCGCGGGACGTAGCCGCAGGCGGCAAGATCGACCTTGTTGCCGGTGTATTTGCACCCGCAATAGAACTCGGTGGATTGTGGTGCGTACAGCTTCCAGGCGACCTTCTTGGCTTCGGTGAACGTACGCGGCGCGCCAGCTTGCGCACCCAGGGAAATGAACAGCAACAGCACAGCAGCAAAACGCAGAATCATTGAATCAATCTTCCTTCGGCACAACCCAGAAAATCTGTACGCCGCCATCATCGCGGTAGGCGAGGGTGACGTTGTCGTTCTCGTCGATCTCTTCCAGCAAGCGCTCCCAGTCATCCACCGGCTCGTCCGGAAGGCGGAAGATCAGTGCGGCTTTGGCTTTTTGTGCGGTGGGGGAGTTGATGATTTTTTGAACGCGCATGCCCATGCGTTCATAAGCGTCAGGAGCATCAGGGGAAGTGGCCACGAGGTTATCCTTATTAAGCTGTACGTGCATACAGTATTTAACTGTAGGCATTTTCGCAACTGCTTAAAATTCAAGAAAATCCTCTGACAGCGGTTTTCCGGTTTTGATGTCACGCAGGTGAAATTTTTCTTTGGAGGAGGTGCAAGCTTCACCCTCCGTCAAGTTGACGAAGGGTGAAGTCAGTGCCCGATCAGGAAAAGATCAGGCGAGGTCAAATCAGTATTCCCAGAACATCCGTTGCAGCTCTTTGCTGTCGTTGGTCTTGGTCAGCGCGACCATGGCCAGGATGCGGGCTTTCTGCGGGTTCAGGTCGTGAGCAACCACCCAGTCGTATTTGTCGTCAGGCTGTTCGGCGTTGCGCAGAACGAAACCGCCGGCATTGACGTGAGACGAGCGAATGATCTGCACGCCGTCCTTGCGCAGCGCCTGCAGGGTCGGAACCACGCGCGAGGAAACCGAGCCGTTGCCGGTACCGGCATGGATGATTGCCTTGGCGCCGGACTGGGCGAGGGCCTTGTAGGCTGTGTCGCTGACATTGCCGTAGGAATAGGCAATTTCTACATCAGGAAGGCTCTTGATGTTTTTGATATCGAATTCCGAATCCATGGTGTGGCGCTTGGCTGGCAGGCGGAACCAGTAAGATTTGCCTTCTACCACCATGCCGAGCGGACCCCAGGCGCTTTTGAACGCTTCGGTCTTGATGTTGATCATCTTGCTGACATCGCGACCTGACTGGATTTCATCGTTCAGGGTCACCAGTACGCCTTTGCCGCGCGCTTCTTTGCTGCTGGCGACGGCCACGGCGTTGTACAGGTTCAGCATGCCGTCGGCCGACATGGCGGTGCCCGGTCGCATGGAGCCGACCACGATGATCGGCTTGTCGGTTTTTTCCACCAGGTTCAGGAAGTACGCGGTCTCTTCCAGGGTATCGGTGCCGTGGGTGATGACGATGCCATCGACGTCTTTGCTGTCGGCCAGTTCGGAAACGCGACGTCCCAGTTGCAGGAGGTTTTCGTTGGTGATGCTTTCCGAGGCGATTTGCATGACCTGTTCGCCGCGCACGTTGGCCAGCGTGCTCAGTTCGGGAATGCCGGCGATCAATTGTTCGATGCCCACTTTCGCGGCCTGATAAGTCGCACTGTTGGCTGCACTGGCGCCCGCGCCGGCGATGGTGCCGCCGGTGGCCAGTACCACCACGTTGGCCAGCTTGGCCTGGGTTTCAGCTTCTTTTGCCTGGAGGGCAGTTGGCAGGAGCAGGAGGAGGGCCAAAGCGCCCGGAACGAAACTCTTCAAAGCAGATGTCATTATTTTTCTCTCTAGTAGTGAGACGGTGCTGATGCAGGTTCATCTAGATGCGCCCCGGGCCGATCTGAATGCCAGGGGTGCAGGGAGGGAGCAGGATCTGTACCAGTCGTACTGTGCTTGAGAGAAATGTTTAACCTTATGATTTGAATCAAGATTTATTTGAAGAGTGGTTGTGAGCTTGCCTAGCTCATCCGGGTTTCCGAACGCGGGATGTTTTCTCGTTCGGCTCACCGAAAAGGACTACGAGCCTCGTCCTCAGACTGAACTGGCTGCTTTCCAGATCTCTGCTAAAGAAAACGGCGCGCTGGCCGATGCGCCTTGACAGGGATTCAATTTTTCAGGAGTTCAAATGTCATTGACTATCGGTTTTTCAAATCCCGGTTCGGTCACGATCGGCGGCAAAACGGCCGCTACGATCAATGCAATGAGTGAAGCTGAAGCCGACGCGTCTGCCGAGGCACTGGGTACCGAAAAGGTTGAAACCAATCAGGTCAGAACCGGTGGTCCTGCCCAGGAAGCAAGCGCGAGCGAGGCTCAAGGCGGTGACAATCTGAGCATCACTATCAAGACGCTGCTCAAACGGATGCAGGAACTGCAGAAGCAGCTTCAGGAGCAGCAACAGCAACTGGCTGCCGCGCAGGCTGCGAGTTATCCAACCCCCGAAGCCAAGTCGCAGGCGGTGATGTCCATACAGGGGCAGATCGCTCAAACCAGCGGTGCGTTGTTGGAAGTCTCGGCTGCATTGGTCAAGGAAATGTCGAAGGGTTCTTCTGTCGGTAACGTGGTCAACACCACGGCTTGAGCACTCAAGGGGCGGATCGATGGATTCGCCCTGCAACGCAATACCGATTTCTGATTGTTGACAAATGTCGGCGTGATTCGCATAGTTCGGTCTACGCAAACGTTTGCGCGGCCTTCGCGATGGATTGAATTGTCGTGGGGTGCAGCGAGCTTACGCCAGCGCAAGCGTTGCTCACAATAATCATAAGATCGGAGTGAACCCATGAAGCTGCCATTCGCTGGACGTCTTCTTGCTGTCGCCATGCTGGCTGCCGCATCCGCCGCACTGCCTGTCTCTTCGGCTTTCGCCGAATCCCCTGAAAAACCCAAAGTCGCCCTGGTCATGAAATCCCTGGCCAACGAATTCTTCCTGACCATGGAAGACGGCGCCAAGGCCTACCAGAAAGAACACTCCGCCGATTTCGACCTGATCTCCAACGGCATCAAGGACGAAACCGACACGGCGGGGCAGACGCGCATCGTCGAGCAGATGATTCTGGCAAAGGTCAACGCGCTGGTCATCGCACCGTCTGATTCCAAGGCGATGGTGCCGGTGATCAAGAAAGCCGTCGATGCCGGTATCACTGTGATCAACATCGACAACCAGCTCGATCCGGCTGTGATCAAAAGCAAGAACATCAGCGTTCCGTTCGTAGGCCCGGACAACCGCAAAGGCGCGCGTCTGGTGGGCGAGTACCTGGCCAAGCAACTGAAGGCCGGTGACGAAGTCGGCATCATTGAAGGCGTCTCCACGACGACCAACGCCCAGCAGCGTACCGCTGGCTTCAAGGATGCGATGGAGGCTGCGCAGATCAAGGTTGTTTCCCTGCAGTCCGGCGATTGGGAAATCGACAAGGGCAACAAGGTGGCCGCTTCGATTCTCAGCGAGTACCCGGACGTCAAGGCGCTGCTGGCCGGTAACGACAGCATGGCCGTGGGTGCCGTTTCCGCCGTGCGCGCTGCCGGCAAGGCCGGTCAGGTGCAGGTTGTCGGTTACGACAACATCAATGCCATCAAGCCCATGCTGAAGGACGGCCGCGTTCTGGCGACTGCCGACCAGTACGCTGCGAAGCAAGCGGTATTTGGCATCGAGACTGCGCTGAAAATCATCAAGGGCGAGAAAGTCGACAGTGGTGCGAATGGTGTGATTGAGACACCAGTCGAGCTGGTCACCAAATAAGTCCTCTGGCGACACAACGGCGCTCGTCCGTCCGGGCGAGCGCATGGAGATTTTTATGTCAGTTTCCGCTCCGAACGCTGTCCTCTCGGTCAGCGGTATCGGCAAGACCTATGCGCAACCGGTTCTGACCGGCATCGACCTGACGTTGATGCGCGGTGAAGTGCTGGCGCTGACCGGTGAGAACGGTGCCGGCAAAAGCACCCTGTCGAAGATCATCGGCGGGCTGGTCACACCTACCACCGGCCAGATGCAGTTCCAGGGCAAGGACTATCGCCCCGGCAGTCGCACGCAGGCTGAAGAGCTGGGTGTGCGCATGGTCATGCAAGAGCTCAATCTGCTGCCGACGCTTTCGGTGGCGGAGAACCTGTTCCTCGACAACCTGCCAAGTAACGGTGGCTGGATCAGTCGCAAGCAGCTGCGCAAGGCCGCCATCGAAGCCATGGCTCAAGTCGGCCTCGATGCCATCGACCCGGACACACTGGTCGGCGAGCTGGGCATCGGTCACCAGCAAATGGTCGAGATCGCCCGTAACCTGATCGGCGATTGCCATGTGCTGATCCTCGACGAACCGACCGCAATGCTCACCGCTCGCGAAGTTGAAATGCTTTTCGAGCAGATCACCCGGTTGCAGGCGCGCGGCGTCTCGATCATCTACATCTCGCATCGCCTCGAAGAGCTGGCCCGGGTAGCACAGCGCATTGCCGTGTTGCGCGACGGAAACCTGGTCTGTGTCGAGCCGATGGCAAATTACAGCAGCGAGCAACTGGTCACCCTGATGGTCGGTCGCGAGCTGGGCGAGCATATCGATCTGGGGGCTCGCAACATCGGCGCGCCGGCCCTGACGGTCAAAGGTCTGACCCGCTCCGACAAGGTGCGTGACGTGTCCTTTGAGGTTCGCGCCGGTGAGATTTTCGGCATTTCGGGGCTGATCGGAGCAGGGCGCACCGAGCTTTTGCGGCTGATCTTCGGCGCCGATGTCGCGGACAGCGGCACGGTGGCGCTCGGATCTCCGGCCCAGGTGGTGAGCATTCGCTCGCCAGTCGATGCAGTGCGCAACGGCATCGCCTTGATCACCGAGGATCGCAAGGGCGAAGGCCTGCTGCTGAGCCAGTCGATCAGCGCCAACATCGCTTTGGGCAACATGCCGGAGATTTCCAGCGGCGGGTTCGTCAACAACGGCGATGAAACGAAGCTCGCGCAGCGGCAGATCGACGCCATGCGCATCCGCAGTTCCAGCCCGACGCAGCTGGTGTCCGAGCTGTCCGGCGGTAACCAGCAAAAGGTGGTGATCGGTCGCTGGCTCGAGCGCGACTGTTCGGTGCTGCTGTTCGACGAGCCGACTCGCGGTATCGATGTCGGCGCCAAGTTCGATATTTATGCCTTGCTCGGCGAACTGACTCGGCAGGGCAAAGCGCTGGTCGTGGTGTCCAGCGATTTGCGCGAGCTGATGCTGATCTGCGACCGCATCGGTGTGTTGTCGGCAGGGCGCCTGATCGACACGTTCGAGCGCGACAGCTGGACCCAGGATGACTTGCTTGCCGCCGCGTTCGCCGGCTACCAGAAACGTGATGCGTTGCTCAACGAAGCAGCGCCTAGGGATCTCCCATGAAAACTGCATCTTCCGCCGGCAAATCCAGTGGCAATTTCTACGGCCTCGGCACTTACCTGGGCCTGGCCGGCGCGTTGCTGGCAATGACTGCGCTGTTCTCGGTCATGAGCAGCCATTTCCTGTCGTATAACACCTTCAGCACCCTGGCCAACCAGATTCCCGACCTGATGGTTCTGGCGGTGGGCATGACGTTCGTCCTGATCATCGGCGGGATCGACCTGTCGGTAGGCTCGGTACTGGCGCTCGCGGCATCTACCGTCAGCGTGGCGATTCTTGGCTGGGGCTGGAGCGTATTGCCGGCTGCCTTGTTGGGGATGGCCGTCGCGGCGTTGGCCGGCACGGTTACCGGCTCGATTACCGTGGCGTGGCGAATTCCGTCATTCATTGTGTCGCTCGGTGTTCTGGAGATGGCCCGTGGCCTGGCCTATCAGATGACCGGTTCGCGCACGGCTTATATCGGTGACTCCTTCGCCTGGCTGTCGAACCCGATCGCCTTCGGCATTTCGCCGTCGTTCATCATTGCCTTGCTGGTCATCTTCATTGCCCAGGCCGTTTTGACCCGTACCGTGTTCGGTCGCTACCTGATCGGCATTGGCACCAATGAAGAAGCGGTGCGTCTGGCGGGGATCAATCCCAAGCCCTACAAGATCCTGGTATTCAGCCTGATGGGCCTGCTTGCCGGCATTGCGGCGCTGTTCCAGATTTCCCGGCTGGAAGCGGCCGACCCGAACGCTGGTTCCGGCCTTGAGCTGCAAGTGATCGCTGCCGTGGTGATCGGCGGCACCAGCCTGATGGGCGGACGTGGTTCGGTGATCAGCACCTTTTTCGGCGTGTTGATCATCTCCGTGCTGGCGGCCGGTCTGGCGCAGATTGGCGCGACCGAGCCGACCAAGCGCATCATCACCGGTGCGGTGATCGTGATCGCCGTGGTGCTCGACACCTATCGCAGTCAACGCGCAAGCCGACGGGGCTGATAAATGGCAACGATCAAGGATGTGGCGGCACTTGCAGGAATTTCCTACACGACCGTGTCCCACGTAGTAAACAAGACCCGACCGGTGAGCGAAGAAGTGCGGCTCAAGGTCGAGGCGGCCATCAAGAGTCTCGACTATGTGCCGAGCGCGGTGGCCCGTTCGCTGAAAGCGAAAACCACCGCCACCATTGGTTTGCTGGTGCCCAACAGCCTCAACCCGTACTTCGCCGAACTGGCGCGCGGGATCGAGGATTATTGCGAGCGTAACGGCTACTGCGTGATTCTCTGCAACTCCGACGACAACCCGGACAAGCAGCGCAGCTACCTGCGGGTCCTGTTGGAAAAGCGCATCGACGGCTTGATCGTCGCCTCTGCGGGTGGCGACAGTGGTCTGGCGCAAGGACTGGCGGGCGTAAAGACGCCGATGGTGATCGTCGACCGTGGACTCGAAGGCGTGGACGCCGACCTGGTGCGCATCGATCACGAATATGGCGCGTACCTCGCGACGCGGCATTTGCTTGAGCTCGGTCATCGCGATATCGCTACGATCGGTGGTCCGACGAGTACCAGCGTCGCGCAAATGCGTCAGGCCGGTTTTGCTCGAGCGCTGAAAGAGGCGGGTGTTGAAGTGGCCCCGTCGCGCATGCTGGAAAGCGACTTCACCAGCACCGGCGGTTACAACGCGGCTTCGGTTCTGCTTGAGCACAACCCGCCGAGCGCGATCTTTGCCGGTAACGACATGATCGGCATTGGCGTGTTGCGAGCGGCGGCGGAACGTAACGTGCGCGTGCCCGCCGAGCTGTCGGTGATCGGCTTCGACGATATCCAGATGAGTCGCTATGTGTATCCAGCGCTGACAACCGTGGGCCAGTCGATCCTTCAGTTGGGTGAGATGGCCGCGGAAGTGTTGTTGCGAAGAATTGCCACCCCGGATCTGGCGACGGATCAGCGGATCGTGACCCCGAGTATTGTCCTGCGCGAATCGACTGCACCGCTGTCCGGGGTGTTCACCGAATACCGCTGAAACCGAATTGATGAGTAATGATGTATGTCCGCAAATGTAGTGGTAATAGGCAGCCTGAACATGGACCTGGTCACCCGGGCGCCTCGCTTGCCTCGAGGCGGTGAGACGCTGATCGGCCATTCCTTCGCGACCGTGTCCGGTGGCAAGGGCGCCAATCAGGCGGTAGCCGCTGCACGGCTGGGTGCACAGGTGTCGATGGTCGGCTGTGTCGGCAACGATGACTATGGCGTGCAATTGCGCGACGCGTTGCTGGCCGAGCAGATCGATTGTCAGGCGGTCAGCGTGGTGGAGGATTCCAGTGGCGTGGCGCTGATCGTGGTCGATGACAACAGTCAGAACGCGATTGTCATCGTGGCCGGCGCCAATGGTTCGATGACCCCGGCGGTCATCGACCGGTTCGACGCCGTGCTGCAAGCGGCCGACGTGATCATCTGCCAATTGGAAATCCCCGACGCCACGGTAGGCCATGCGCTGAAACGTGGACGTGAACTGGGCAAGACGGTCATCCTCAACCCTGCGCCGGCCAGTCGCCCGCTGCCGGCAGACTGGTTTGCCGCCATCGATTACCTGATTCCCAACGAGAGCGAGGCCGCCGCCCTCAGCGGTTTGCCGGTGGACTCGCTGGCGACCGCTGAAAAAGCCGCTGCGCACCTGATGTCACTGGGCGCCGGCAAGGTCATCATCACGCTGGGGGCTCAAGGCTCGTTGTTCGCCAACGGCACGGGTTACCAGCATTTTCCTGCACCCAAAGTGAAGGCGGTCGATACCACCGCCGCCGGGGATACGTTTGTCGGCGGATTTTCGGCGGCACTGGCGGCCGGCAAAACCGAGGACGAGGCCATTCGTTTCGGGCAGGTCGCTGCGGCCCTGTCGGTTACCCGGGCAGGTGCCCAGCCGTCCATTCCCACCACCTCCGACGTACAGGCATTCAAACCCGCATGAAAAAGACTCCTTTGCTCAATGTCGCCCTGTCGCGGCTGATTGCTTCCCTCGGCCACGGCGACATGGTCGTGATCGGCGATGCCGGCCTGCCGGTGCCGCCGGGTGTCGAACTGATCGACCTGGCGTTGACGCATGGCGTGCCGGATTTCGTCAGCACCCTGAAAGTCGTACTCAGCGAGATGCAGGTGGAAAGCCACGCGCTGGCCAAGGAGATTTTCGACAAGCAACCGACCGCGCTGTCCACGCTGGACGAGCTGAATGACGAAGGCTCGCTGGGGCGGCGTGACCTGCTCAGTCACGAGCAATTCAAAGTACTCAGCCGACAGGCACGAGCGATCGTTCGTACGGGCGAATGCCAGCCGTACTGCAACATCGTGCTGGTGTCTGGAGTTACGTTCTAAACAGGGTTCGCCCCTTTTGATTTCATCTGCACAAGGAATGCGCCATGCACCGCTATGCTCAAAAAATGCATCAATTGATTCGGAGTCTGCTGCTTTTGTCCGTGATAACCGCGACCGGCGCCCAGGCGGCGGAAAAGATCGACCTGATCATCGACACCGATCCGGGCGCCGATGACGTGGTCGCCCTGTTGTTAGCCATGGCCTCACCGGAGGAGCTGAACATTCGCGCGTTCACCACCGTGGCCGGCAACGTGCGTCTGGACAAGACTTCGCGCAATGCCCGGTTGGCCCGTGAGTGGGCAGGGCGGGAAGAGATTCCGGTGTACGCCGGCGCGCCGAAGCCGCTGATGCGCACTCCGATCTACGCCGAAAACATCCATGGCAAGGAAGGCCTGTCGGGTGTCACCGTGCACGAGCCGAAAAAGGGCCTGGCCGAAGGCAATGCGGTCAACTACCTGATCGACACCCTGAAAAAAGCCAAGCCGCACAGCATCACCATCGCGATGCTCGGCCCGCAGACCAACCTGGCCCTGGCGCTGATCCAGGAGCCGGAGATTGTTCAGGGGATCAAGGAAGTGGTGATCATGGGTGGCGCCCACTTCAATGGCGGCAACATCACGCCGGTGGCCGAGTTCAACCTGTACGCCGACCCGCAAGCAGCGGAAGTGGTGCTTAAAAGCGGGGTGAAACTGACTTACCTGCCACTGGATGTGACCCACAAGATCCTGACCAGCGATGCGCGCCTGAAGCAGATCGCGGCGCTGAACAACAATGCGAGCAAGATTGTCGGCGACATCCTCAACGAGTACATCAAAGGCGATATGGAGCACTACGGCATTCCGGGTGGTCCTGTGCATGACGCCACCGTCGTGGCTTATCTGCTCAAGCCTGAGCTGTTCACTGGCCGGTCGGTGAATGTGGTGGTCGACAGCCGTGAAGGCCCGACCTTCGGCCAGACTATTGTCGACTGGTATGACGGCCTCAAGGCGCCGAAGAACGCCTTCTGGGTGGAGAACGGCGACGCCCAAGGCTTTTTCGATCTGCTGACCGAGCGTCTGAAACGTCTGAAGTAAGCGATACGCCCGCAGGTGCCAGCTTGCGGGCTTTTACTCCCTCTCGGTGTCCGATGTGCCTTTGAAGTCATCGGGATACTTTTCGAACAGCTGGGCGATGAACGACTGCGCGCCTTGCGTTCCCAGCGTCTTCACCAGCAAGTCAATGCTGATCAATGCCAATTCCTCCGGACTGCCCGGGCTGTAAGAACTGTGCCCTTGCGGCCAGGCGGCCTTGATGTCGGCGGTAATGCTTACGGTGGTCATGGCAAGGCTCGGTCGCGGGATCGGAGTTTTGAGTTAACCACTTTGCCGAGCGTTTGGCACTGCGACTTAGGCATGAGCGCAGGGCTATGCGACACTTGGTCGTTTCCGCAAAAAACAAGGATTGCGCTGTGCAGATCGATTTGAATAGCCCCGACGGCCTGACCCTTGATGCTGTCCGCCGGATGCTGGCGTCAGCCAGTGATGACGAACACACTCAACTGCGCGTGACCAAGGGTGGGATTGCGTATATCTCTTCGGGTGTCACTGGTGGTCAAGACATAGATGGCCTGCTATTTCGTCTGGAGACCTGGGCAAAAGGCTCGGGATACGTGGGAAATGTCGCGGCCAACGACGAAGTCTGGGTCATGCAGATCTTCAACGCGCTCAAGGACAACTGGCCAAATCCTCCCTTCGATTACATAGATGTCTACTGAGCGTCATTAATATTCAGTGACGTTTTACGGGGTGAAGCTTCAGACGTTGCTCAGGCACACTCAGTGTTTTTCCGATTGTGGGGCGGGGTGATAGCACTCACCGTGAAACCAAACGCCGTATTGGCGGTCGCACGATCTCTGCTCAAAATTGAAATAAGGAGGCTTCAATGCCTTGGAAGTTCGCGTCACTGGGTGCACTGATGGCCGTTGCTCTGTTGGCTGGTTGCTCTACGACCTCCAGCGAGTCGCAGAAGGATCCCGTGGCGACTGAGGCCGGACATGGTCGTTGTGAAGCATCGGCTGCGGAGTTCGCTCTCGGCAAGAAAGCTTCGCCGGAACTATTGGAGCAAGCGCGCAAGAAAGCCGGTGCGCAGAACGCCCGATTCCTCAAGCCGAATGACATGATCACTTTGGAGTACCGCTCCGATCGCCTCAACCTGAATACCGATCAGAACCTGGTAGTCACCCGCGTCAACTGCGGCTGAGCCTTTCGGGCGTTTGTTTCACCCATAAAAAACCCCGTCACATGGACGGGGTTTTTTTAGTGCGCCGGGAAATTACTCTGGGCGAACTTGTGCAGCTTGCATACCCTTTTGGCCTTTCTCAGCCACGAAGGAAACGGTCTGGCCTTCTTTCAGGCTTTTGAAACCGTCGGATTCGATAGCTTTGAAGTGTACGAACAGGTCGTCACCGCCACCTTGAGGAGTGATGAAGCCGAAGCCTTTTTCATCGTTGAACCATTTAACGGTGCCGGTTTGGCGATTAGACATGGTGTATCTCCAAGAAACATATATTTTCAGTAGTACTGTGCTGCTCAGGCCAACTGGGCACACTGGGGTATCATAGTCGAAATGTTCGCTTTGGTAGCCCCCCGGACGTGCTGTTTGCCAATCAGTCGTGTTTTCTTTACTGCCTGTTTCGGCTGGAGGCCCCGGTTTAAAAGGCTTCTGGCGAAAAATGAAGACAATAAAAAAACCTGTAAAACCTGCATAAATCGTACGAAAAGGCCTGAATCAGATGCTTTTCAGCGGTGCTGGGGGCAGTGGAAAGGCCTGTTCCATCATTTTTTCGCCGGTGTATTGGCCTTGCATTTGGCAATTTGCCCCAGGGCTTTCTGCTGCAGTTCCTGGCTGGCCTTGTTGTCCATCAGTGCCTGAATGTCGCTGGCCGGGTAGGACTTGATCGCATCGGCACCGCACGCGCAGTGGGACTTTGCGGCAGCGGCACCGATTTGCGGAGTGGCCGCCTGGGTGCACTGAGCCATGTATTTCTCACGCTCGCCCTTCGGCCAGTCGGCGTGGGCGCTCAACGGCAGCAGCAAAACGAGGGGGGCGACTGCAGCAAGCAGGGTGTTAAGACGCATGCGAGGATGCTCCTTGTGGGTCAATGTCTTGTTATCTGAGGGGCCTAAGGCCGATCAAGTTCAGCACTCTGGCATAAAACGGACGATTTGCCTCCCGGTAAAACCAGAGTGCATCGGTGACCGTTCATCTGTGCTAGCATGCCTGGCTCGGGCGTTCGCAAGCTCCGGATGACCTTCAGTCCTGGCAGCGGCAGCGTACGAATTTTCTGATTTGAATCCCAGTCACTCTGGTTCGGTTTTCCGGTTGGCCGCAAGGCTCCTGCCGCTGTAAGGCAGGCGTTCGTCATTGAATGGCCTGGATCGGATCTTGTACTGGCTCATCCCAACCCACGTGACCTTTGGTAGGGGTCACCACTAGGAGAGGAGGCGCCATGCCAACTATTACTCTTCCCGACGGCAGTCAACGTTCATTCGATCACCCGGTTTCCGTAGCCGAGGTCGCCGCATCCATCGGTGCAGGCCTGGCCAAGGCCACCCTGGCCGGCAAGGTGAACGGCAAGCTGGTTGACGCCAGCGACATCATCGACAGCGACGCAACGCTGCAAATCATCACGCCAAAGGATGAAGAGGGGCTGGAGATCATTCGCCACTCTTGCGCCCACCTGGTTGGCCACGCGGTCAAGCAGTTGTACCCGACGGCCAAAATGGTCATCGGTCCGGTCATTGATGAAGGCTTCTATTACGACATCGCCTTCGAGCGTCCTTTTACGCCGGACGACATGGCGGCCATCGAACAGCGCATGCAACAGCTGATCGACACCGAATACGACGTCATCAAGAAAGTCACCCCGCGTGCCGAAGTGATCGAAGTGTTCAAGGCTCGTGGCGAAGATTACAAGCTGCGTCTGGTCGAGGACATGCCGAACGAGCAGGCCATGGGCCTGTACTATCACGAAGAATACGTCGACATGTGCCGCGGTCCGCACGTGCCGAACACTCGCTTCCTGAAATCCTTCAAGCTGACCAAGCTGTCCGGCGCCTACTGGCGCGGTGATGCCAAGAACGAGCAATTGCAGCGCGTTTACGGCACCGCGTGGGCTGACAAGAAGCAACTGGCTGCTTACATCCAGCGTATCGAAGAAGCTGAAAAGCGCGATCACCGCAAGATCGGCAAGCGCCTGGGCCTGTTTCATACCCAGGAAGAAGCGCCGGGCATGGTGTTCTGGCACCCGAATGGCTGGACGCTTTACCAGGTTCTCGAGCAGTACATGCGCAAAGTGCAGCGCGACAACGGCTATCTCGAGATCAAGACGCCGCAAGTCGTTGACCGCAGCCTGTGGGAGAAATCCGGGCACTGGGCCAACTACGCCGACAACATGTTCACCACCGAGTCGGAAAGCCGCGACTACGCCATCAAGCCGATGAACTGCCCTTGCCACGTGCAGGTGTTCAACCAGGGTCTGAAGAGCTACCGCGAGCTGCCGATGCGCTTGGCCGAGTTCGGTGCCTGCCATCGCAACGAGCCGTCGGGTGCGCTGCACGGCATCATGCGTGTGCGCGCGTTCACTCAGGACGACGCCCACATCTTCTGCACCGAAGAACAGATGCAGGCTGAATCGGCAGCGTTCATCAAGCTGACCATGGATGTTTATGCCGACTTCGGCTTTAAAGACATCGAGATGAAGCTGTCCACTCGTCCGGAAAAACGCGTCGGTTCCGACGAGCTGTGGGATCGCGCCGAAGCGGCCCTGGCTGCAGCGCTTGATAGCGCTGGTCTGCCGTACGATCTGCAGCCGGGTGAGGGCGCTTTCTACGGTCCGAAGATTGAATTCTCGCTGAAAGATTGCCTCGGTCGCGTGTGGCAGTGTGGTACCTTGCAGCTCGATTTCAACCTGCCGGTGCGTCTGGGAGCCGAATACGTCTCCGAAGACAACAGCCGCAAGCATCCGGTGATGTTGCACCGTGCGATCCTCGGTTCGTTCGAGCGTTTCGTCGGGATTCTGATCGAGCACTACGAAGGTGCATTCCCTGCGTGGCTGGCGCCAACCCAGGCAGTGATCATGAATATCACTGATAAACAGGCAGATTTCGTCGCTCAGGTCGAAAAAACTCTCAACGAAAGCGGGTTTCGTGCCAAGTCCGACTTGAGAAATGAAAAGATCGGCTTTAAAATCCGCGAGCATACTTTGCTCAAGGTTCCATATCTCTTGGTTATTGGGGATAAGGAAGTCGAGATGCAGACTGTCGCTGTGCGTACTCGTGAAGGTGCTGACCTGGGCTCGATGCCCGTCGCCCAGTTCGCTGAGTTTCTCGCGCAAGCGGTTTCCCGGCGTGGTCGCCCAGATTCGGAGTAATTATTATTAAGCGTGAAATGAGACAAGATAAACGAGCTGCACCGAAAGCCCCGATCAACGAGAATATCTCGGCACGCGAGGTTCGGTTAATTGGCGCTGATGGCGAGCAGATTGGCATCGTCTCGATTGATGAAGCGCTTCGTATTGCTGAAGAAGCAAAGCTTGATCTGGTAGAAATCTCTGCCGACGCAGTCCCGCCGGTTTGCCGGGTGATGGACTACGGCAAATCGATCTTCGAAAAGAAGAAGCAGATTGCTGCGGCGAAGAAGAACCAGAAGCAGATTCAGGTAAAAGAAATCAAGTTTCGTCCAGGGACGGAGGAAGGGGATTACCAGGTAAAACTGCGCAACCTGGTACGTTTCCTGAGTGACGGGGACAGGGCCAAGGTATCCTTGCGATTCCGCGGCCGTGAGATGGCCCACCAGGAGCTGGGGATGGAACTCCTCAAGCGGGTTGAACAAGACCTGCTCGAGTACGGTTCGGTCGAACAGCATCCTAAGATGGAAGGACGCCAGCTGATCATGGTCATCGCCCCGAAAAAGAAGAAGTAATCAACAGGGCACGGCAGGCCTTCTGATTATGTTTATCAACTGAATGCGGAGTATCCGAACATGCCAAAGATGAAAACCAAAAGTGGTGCTGCTAAGCGGTTTCTGAAAACTGCTAACGGTATCAAGCACAAGCACGCTTTCAAGAGCCACATCCTGACCAAAATGTCGACCAAGCGTAAGCGTCAACTGCGCGGTAGCAGCTTGCTGCATCCGTCTGACGTGGCAAAAGTCGAGCGCATGCTGCGCCTTCGTTAATTTTTGGATCAAGAATAGAGGAAGTAACTCATGGCTCGTGTAAAGCGTGGCGTCATTGCCCGTAAACGTCACAAAAAAATTCTGAAACTTGCTAAAGGCTACTACGGCGCACGCTCCCGCGTATTCCGTGTTGCCAAGCAAGCGGTAATCAAGGCAGGCCAATACGCCTACCGTGACCGTCGTCAGAAAAAACGTCAGTTCCGCGCTCTGTGGATCGCTCGTATCAACGCTGGTGCTCGTGTTAACGGTCTGTCCTACAGCCGTTTCATCGCTGGCCTGAAAAAAGCGTCCATCGAGATCGACCGTAAGGTTCTGGCTGATCTGGCAGTGAACGAAAAAGCGGCGTTTGCTGCGATTGTCGAGAAAGCTAAAGCCACCTTGGCTTAAGTACCCCCGACAGTCACCTGGCCCCACCTCTGTGGGGCCAAGTGTTAAACGTCATAAATAGGGGAAGAGCCTTCAAGCTCTTCCCCTATTTTGTATCTGGAGTCTGTACATGGAAAACCTGGATGCGCTGGTCTCTCAAGCACTAGAGGCTGTGCAAAGCGCTGAAGATATCAATGCCCTGGAGCAAATCCGGGTTCAATACCTTGGCAAAAAGGGTGAATTGACTCAGGTGATGAAGACCCTGGGGAATTTGCCGGCAGAAGAGCGTCCGCAGGTCGGCGCCCTGATCAACGTTGCCAAGGAACGTGTTACAGGCGTTCTCAATGCGCGCATGGCTCTGTTTGAAGAAGCCGAACTGGCTGCCAAACTGTCTGCCGAATCGATTGACGTGACCCTGCCGGGCCGCGGTCAGACCTCCGGTGGTCTGCATCCGGTAACCCGGACTCTGGAACGTATCGAACAGTTCTTCACCCATATCGGCTACGGCATTGCCGAAGGCCCTGAGGTTGAAGACGACTATCACAACTTCGAGGCGCTCAACATCCCAGGTCACCACCCGGCCCGGTCGATGCATGACACCTTCTATTTCAACGCCAACATGTTGCTGCGCACCCATACCTCGCCGGTACAGGTCCGCACCATGGAATCGAAAAAGCCGCCGATCCGCATTGTCTGCCCAGGCCGTGTGTACCGCAGCGACTCCGATATCACCCATTCGCCGATGTTCCACCAGGTCGAAGGCCTGCTGGTCGATCGCGATATCAACTTCGCCGACCTCAAAGGCACGATCGAAGAGTTCCTGCGGGTGTTCTTCGAGAAAGAGCTGGCGGTGCGTTTCCGTCCTTCGTACTTCCCGTTCACCGAGCCTTCCGCCGAAGTCGACATGGAATGCGTGATGTGCAGCGGTAAAGGCTGCCGCGTTTGCAAACAGACTGGCTGGCTGGAAGTGATGGGCTGCGGCATGGTTCACCCGAACGTGTTGCGCATGTCCGGGATCGATCCGGAAGAGTTCTCGGGCTTTGCCTTCGGCATGGGCGTTGAGCGTCTGGCCATGCTGCGTTACGGCGTGAACGACTTGCGTCTGTTCTTCGACAACGACTTGCGGTTCCTCGCGCAATTTCGCTAGTCGTAACGAATTCTTAGGAGAGCAGGATGAAATTCAGTGAACAATGGCTGCGTGGCTGGGTCAGCCCGCAGGTAGATCGCGACGCGCTGGTTGCCCGTCTGTCGATGGCCGGTCTTGAGGTCGATAGCGTTACGCCGGCCGCCGGTGTTTTCAGTGGCGTGGTGGTGGGTGAGGTGCTGAGCACCGAGCAGCACCCCGATGCCGACAAATTGCGCGTGTGCCAGGTCAGCAATGGCGCGGAAACTTTCCAGGTCGTGTGCGGTGCGCCAAACGTGCGTCCAGGCCTGAAGATTCCGTTCGCGATGATCGGTGCCGAGCTGCCGGGCGACTTCAAGATCAAGAAGGCCAAGCTGCGCGGTGTCGAGTCCAACGGCATGCTGTGCTCGCAATCCGAGCTGCAGGTCGGTGAAGGCAATGACGGTCTGATGGAGCTGCCAGCCGATGCGCCGGTGGGCGAAGATTTCCGTGTTTATCTGGACCTGGAAGACGCCAGCATCGAAGTCGATCTGACTCCGAACCGTGGCGACTGCCTGTCCCTGGCCGGTCTGGCCCGTGAAGTCGGCGCGCTGTACGACGCTCCGGTCACTCGCCCGGTGGTGATGACCGTTCCGGCGGTGCACGACGAAGTGCGCTCGGTAGAAGTTTTGGCACCTGCGGCCTGCCCGCGTTACCTGGGCCGTGTCATCCGTAACGTTGACCTGTCCAGGCCGACGCCGCTGTGGATGGTTGAGCGTCTGCGTCGCGCCGAAGTCCGCAGCATCGACGCCGCCGTCGACATCACTAACTACGTGATGCTCGAGCTGGGCCAGCCTCTGCACGCCTTCGATCTCGCCGAAATCAATGGCGGCATCCGTGTGCGCATGGCGGAAGAGGGCGAGAAGCTCGTTCTGCTCGACGGTCAGGAAGTCAGCCTGCGCAGCGATACGCTGGTGATCGCCGACCACACTCGCGCTCTGGCGATTGCCGGCGTGATGGGTGGCGAGCACAGTGGCGTTTCCGCGACCACTCGCGACGTGTTCCTTGAAAGTGCGTTCTTCGACCAGATCGCTGTCGCGGGCAAGGCTCGTTCGTATGGTCTGCACACTGACGCTTCGCACCGCTATGAGCGCGGTGTGGACTGGCAACTGGCCCGTGAAGCCATGGAGCGCGCCACCGGCCTGCTGCTGGAAATCACCGGTGGCGAAGCCGGCCCGATCATCGAGACCGTCAGCGAGCAGCACTTGCCGTCGATCGCGCCGATCACCCTGCGGGCTCAGCGCATCACCCAGATGCTGGGCATGGAAATGGATTCGGCCGAAGTCGAGCGTCTGCTCAATGCTTTGGGTCTGAAGGTTTCCGCCGACGGAGCAGGGCAGTGGCGCGTAGAAGTGCCAAGCCATCGCTTCGACATCAGCCTGGAAGTCGATCTGATCGAAGAGCTGGCACGTCTGTACGGTTACAACCGCCTGCCGGTTCGTTACCCGCAAGCTCGTCTGGCGCCACAGGCCAAGGCCGAAGCGCGCAGCGATCTGCCGGAGCTGCGTCGTCTGCTGGTCGCCCGTGGCTACCAGGAAGCGATCACCTACAGCTTCATCGATCCGAAGCAGTTCGAGCTGTTCAACCCGGGCGTGGAGCCGCTGCTGTTGGCGAACCCGATCTCCAATGACATGGCCGCCATGCGTTCGTCGCTGTGGCCGGGTCTGGTCAAGGCGTTGCAGCACAACCTCAACCGCCAGCAGGATCGTGTTCGTCTGTTCGAGAGCGGTCTGCGCTTTGTCGGTCAGCTGGAAGGTCTGAAGCAAGAGTCGATGATCGCCGGTGTGGTATGCGGCAGCCGTCTGCCGGAAGGCTGGGCGCAAGGTCGCGATACCGTGGACTTCTTCGACGTCAAGGCTGACGTAGAAGCAGTGCTGGGCTTTGCCGGTGCGCTGGATCAGTTCACTTTTGCACCGGGCAAACACCCTGCGCTGCATCCGGGCCAGACCGCACGCATCGAGCGGGAAGGGCGTGAAGTCGGCTTTATCGGCGCGATTCACCCTGAACTGTCGAAGTCCCTGGGTCTCGACCGTCCGGTCTTTGTCTTCGAGCTGGTTCTGGCTGAAGTCGCTCTGGGTAAAATGCCGAAATTCCACGAGTTGTCGCGCTTTCCTGAAGTGCGTCGTGACCTGGCACTGATTGCGCACAAAGACGTTGCAGCCTCGGCTGTACTGGACGTAATCCGTGAAAATGCAGGCGAATGGCTGACAGACCTCAGGCTATTTGACGTGTATCAGGGTAAAGGCATTGATCCTGATAGAAAAAGCCTCGCAGTCGGCTTGACCTGGCAGCATCCATCGCGCACTCTTAATGACGATGAGGTGAATTCGACGACGCAAAATATCCTCACCTCGCTCGAACAAAGGTTGAACGCCACGTTAAGGAAGTGACGTATGGGGGCTTTGACGAAAGCTGAGATGGCGGAACGTCTGTATGAAGAGCTGGGCCTGAACAAGCGGGAAGCCAAGGAATTGGTTGAACTGTTTTTCGAGGAAATCAGGCACGCTCTTGAAGACAACGAGCAGGTCAAATTGTCGGGTTTCGGCAATTTCGACCTTCGGGACAAACGCCAGCGGCCTGGCCGCAACCCGAAAACGGGGGAAGAAATCCCGATCACGGCTCGCCGTGTGGTCACCTTTCGTCCAGGGCAGAAGTTGAAGGCCCGAGTTGAGGCTTATGCTGGAACCAAGTCATAACGACGAGCTCCCCGTCATCCCGGGCAAACGCTACTTCACCATCGGTGAAGTCAGCGAGCTGTGTGCGGTAAAACCGCACGTGCTGCGCTACTGGGAGCAGGAGTTTCCTCAGCTCAACCCCGTCAAACGCCGCGGAAACCGCCGGTATTATCAGCGCCAGGACGTGCTGATGATCCGGCAGATCCGCGCGCTCCTTTACGATCAGGGGTTTACCATCGGCGGCGCGCGACTGCGTCTGTCCGGCGATGAAGCCAAAGACGACACCACCCAATACAAGCAAATGATCCGCCAGATGATCGCCGAGCTCGAAGATGTTCTGGTGGTTCTCAAGAAATAATTTCCTGCTTTTAAATACTTCCAGTTTTCAAAAGCTTGCGATATATTCTTGAGCGTTCTTCGAGATGGAGAACGAGTTTCAAACCTAGTCGGGGCGTAGCGCAGTCCGGTAGCGCACTAGCATGGGGTGCTAGGGGTCGAGTGTTCGAATCACTCCGTCCCGACCATATAATTCAATGACTTAGCCCAACTTTAGCGAGTTGGGCTTTTTCATGCGCAGGGACTTTTACAGGGGATCCAGTTTACTTCCTCATCAAAGTCCGACACTCAAGCCGATCACCTAGATCGGCTTTTTTGTGCCCGCACAAAACTACCCAGTGATTTCACTGACAGACACCCAGCGTCGTTCCTCAGCCGCGACCCGAATCGCCGTCGCCAGCCTCTCAACTTCAAATGCTTCTTCAAAATCAGTCCCGGTCTGCCCGCTCCCGGCCAACGCCATGATCAGCTCATGCACTTCCAGTGTCTTCAGCTCGTTGTAGCCCAGCTGATGCCCCGGCGCCGGGCTGAACGCGGCGTAGCCGGGCAAGTCCGGTCCGGCGAGTAAACGCTGGAAGCCACCTTCGCCGGCGCGACACAGGCGTAGCTCGTTCAAGCGCTCCTGATCAAACGCCAGGGTGCCTCGGGTGCCGCTGATCTCGAAGCTCAGATGATTCTTGTAGCCATGCTTGAGCCAGCTGCTGCTGAAGGTACCCCGCGCGCCACTGGCGAAACGCAGCAAGGCATGGGCCTGATCGTCGACCGCAATGCGACGTCGTTCCTGGCTGCCGGTTGTGGTCGGGCGTTGGCCATGGACTGTCTGGGAGTCGGCGCACACCGCTTCGACATCGCCCAGCAGGTAGCGCGCCATGGCGAGCAGGTGGCTGCCCAGATCCGCCAATGCTCCACCAGCATGTTCCGGTTCGCAGCGCCACGACCAGGGGGAGGCCGGATCGGCCATGAAATCTTCGCTGAATTCACCTTGAAAGCTGATGATCTTGCCGAGTTCGCCACTCAGGATCAGCTCTCTCGCCAGGCCGATGATCGGGTTGTGCTGATAGTTGTAGCCGACCCGGGTGACGACGCCGGCATGCTTCGCCGCCACGCGCATGGCATGAGCTTGCTCAAGATTCACCGCCAGCGGCTTTTCGCAGTAAACCGGCTTACCGGCGGCGAGGGCGGCCATGGCCATCGGGTAGTGCAGGTGATTGGGAGTGGTGATGGCGATCAGGTTGACCTTGGGGTCGTGGATCAATCGCTGCCAGTCGCCATGGGCCTGATCGAAGCCCCAGGCGGTGGCGCAGGCTTGTGCGCGTGCGGGATCGGCGTCAGCCAGGGCGGCCAGGCGAAGGGTGAAGGGCAGTTCGAATGCCCCGCTGACGTTGCGAAAGGCCAGGGCGTGGGCGCGCCCCATGAAGCCCGTGCCGATCAGGCCGATTCCGAGTTCACGCATGACAGGATCCTTTGAGTTTTTGTTTTCAGAGATCCTGTTTATAGAATAAATATTCCCTGCATTCAAATAATGGAATAAATATTTTGAATTGCCACATTCGTTGAGATGACGGTGCTCCGATCAGTCCTCGAACCCGACCTGCTCGTGTATCTCGTCCACCTTCAACTCCAGTCGATAGGCCACGGCGATAAACAGCGCCTGGCAAAGGCACAAAGTCGCACTCAAGGATCGGAACGCAAACGAGCTACCTTCATTGACCAGCAGCAGGGTATTGGCGCGCTTGGCCAGGGGCGAGAGATTGCTGTCAGTGATGATCAGGGTTTTCGCCTGATGGTGCTGGGCGATGCGCAGGCAGTGCTGGGTTTCCTTACCATACGGCGTAAAGCTGATGGCGATCACCAGGTCATTGGCGCGCACGCTGCGCATCTGCTCGCGATAGCTGCCGCCGAGGCCCGAGACCAGGTGAATGCGCTTGTTGGTGTGTTGCAGGTTGTAGACCAGATAGTCGGCCACGGCGAACGAGCGGCGCACGCCGACCACGTAGATATTGTCGGCATTGACCACAAGATCCACGGCCTTTTCAAAGGCTTGGTCATCCAGTTCCTGGCCCAGGCGTTCGATGCCCGAAAGGGTGGCGTCGATGCACTCGCGGGCCAGGTCGCCGCCGCTGGCTTTCTGCGACTTGTTGGCGATCATGCTGCGAATGCGCTGCTGGTAGTTCTGTACCGGCGTGGCTTTGTGGGTATACGCCTCGCGGAACAGCGCCTGCATTTCACTGAATCCGCTGAAACCGAAACGCTGGGAAAACCGCACGATGGCCGACGGGTGCACTTCGCACTCGCGGGCGATGTCGCTGATGCGGTCGACCATGATCCGGTCGCTTTGCTGGCTCATGTAACTGGCGATGCGTTTGAGCTGGCGCGGAAGGCTTTCGTATTCAGTGGTGATGAGCTGCAGCAGACGCTCGGCATTGATCGGGGGGCTGGCAAGATCGCTCTCGGGCGTGCTCTCGGCGGTAGCCGGCTGATCGGTGCTGGACATAAATAATCCTTTTGGCTTGTTCTTATAGGGACGGTTACGTCTCGTCCCCTGACAATAGTTTGGCTGTGCGCAGTCTACAGGCTCGGCCCGGACAAAATCTTGGGCTTGCGCCAGCGGGATGCCTGCTGAAACGATGCACTGCGTCTGGAGCGCCCGCACTGAAGCTTATTGGAAAAAATATTCCACGTGAAAAATAATTGGAATATTTATTGATTGTTCGATCCGGCTCGTTTTAGTCTGCATCCACCAAGAGTGTCCGGCGCGGTCACCGCGTTGGGCACAGGCTGATAAAAATAACAGGAGCCAGCATGGGCCAGACTCGTTTTGCCAGTGGACGTCAATTGGATCTGATTTGCCTCGGACGCCTCGGCGTCGACCTCTATGCGCAGCAAGTCGGGGCACGGCTGGAGGATGTGAGCAGCTTCGCCAAATACCTCGGCGGCTCGTCCGCCAACATCGCGTTCGGCACCGCCCGGCTGGGGCTCAGGTCGGCGATGCTGAGCCGGACCGGCGACGATCATATGGGGCGTTTCCTGATCGAGTCGCTGGCCCGTGAAGGCTGCGATGTCAGCGGCATCAAGGTCGATCCGGAGCGACTGACCGCCATGGTGCTGCTGGGTCTCAAGGATCGGGAAACCTTTCCCCTGGTCTTCTACCGTGAGAATTGCGCCGACATGGCGCTGCGGGCCGAAGACATCAGCGAAGCCTTTATCGCCTCCAGCAAAGCCTTGCTGATCACCGGCACTCATTTCTCCACCGATGGCGTCTACAAGGCGAGCACCCAGGCGCTGGACTACGCCGAAAAGCACAACGTCAAACGGGTGCTGGACATCGACTACCGCCCGGTCCTGTGGGGACTCGCCGGCAAGGCGGACGGCGAAACCCGTTTCGTTGCCGATCAGAACGTCACTCAACATGTGCAACAAATCCTCCCGCGCTTCGACCTTGTGGTCGGGACGGAAGAAGAGTTTCTGCTGGCCGGCGGTTCCGAGGATTTGCTCACCGCCCTGCGCAATGTCCGGCGCTTGAGCGCAGCGACCTTGGTGGTCAAGCTCGGTCCGCAAGGTTGCACGGTGATCCACGGGGAGATTCCACAACGTCTTGAAGACGGCGCGATTTATCCCGGCGTGCGGGTCGAGGTGCTGAACGTACTGGGCGCCGGCGATGCGTTCATGTCGGGTTTCCTCAGCGGTTGGCTGGAGGATGCCAGCGACGAGCGTTGCTGCCAGTTGGCCAACGCCTGCGGTGGTCTGGTGGTGTCGCGCCATGCCTGCGCGCCGGCGATGCCGACCCGTGCCGAACTCGATTACCTGTTCAGCAGCCCGGTACCGATTACCCGGCCGGATCAGGACGTCACCCTGCAACGCCTGCATCAGGTCAGTGTGCCGCGCAAGCAGTGGAAGCAACTGTTCATCTTTGCCTTCGACCATCGCGGACAACTGGTGGAACTGGCCCAGAAGGGCGGACGCGACCTCGGCGCCATCGGCGAACTCAAGCAACTGTTTATCAAGGCCGTGGAGCGGGTCGAAAACGATTTGCGCGAGCAGAGCATCGAAGCCGATGTCGGGCTGCTGGCGGATCAGCGTTTCGGTCAGGACTCGCTGAACGCCGCCACCGGTCGAGGCTGGTGGGTGGCGCGGCCTGTCGAGGTGCAGGGCTCGCGGCCGTTGGCCTTCGAGCACGGGCGCTCGATCGGCAGCAACCTGATCGCCTGGCCGCAGGAACAAATCATCAAATGCCTGGTGCAATTCCACCCGGATGACGAACCGATGCTGCGGCTGGAGCAGGAAGCGCAAATCAAGGCGTTGTATCAGGCATCGCAAGTCAGCGGTCACGAACTGCTGCTGGAAATCATCCCGCCCAAGGATCACCCCTCACCGCATCCCGACGTGTTGTATCGCGCGCTCAAACGTCTCTACAACCTGGGTATCTACCCGGCGTGGTGGAAGATCGAAGCGCAGAGCGCCGAGGAATGGCAACAGCTCGACGAACTGATCCAGGCGCGCGATCCCTATTGCCGAGGCGTGGTGCTGCTGGGCCTGAATGCCCCGGCATCCGCATTGGCCGAAGGCTTCCAGCAGGCCAGTCAGAGCCAGACCTGCCGCGGGTTCGCCGTGGGCCGGACGATTTTCCAGGAACCGAGCCGCGCCTGGCTGGCCGGCGAAATCGACGACGAGACGCTGATCCGTCAGGTACAGGGCACCTTCGTCGAGCTGATCGATGCCTGGCGTACGGCCCGGGCCTGAGCCGCGGTTGAACATTCTAGAAATAACAATAAAAGGTGCAGCCATGCCCGCTATCCGAATTGGCATCAACCCGATTTCCTGGAGCAACGACGACCTGCCGTCCCTCGGCGGTGAAACGCCGCTGAGCACCGCCCTCAGCGAAGGCAAGGCCATCGGTTATGAAGGCTTCGAACTCAACGGCAAGTTTCCCAAGGACGCCAAAGGTGTTGGCGACGTGCTGCGTCCGTATGACCTGGCGCTGGTGTCCGGCTGGTATTCCAGTCGTCTGGCGCGGCGTTCGGTGGCCGAGGAAATCGATGCGATTGCCAGCCATGTCGAGTTGCTGGCGAAGAACGGCGCGAACGTGCTGGTTTACGGTGAGGTCGCCGATTCCATTCAGGGCCAACGAATTCCGCTGGTCGAGCGCCCGCGTTTTCATACCGAACAGGCATGGCAACAATACGCCGACAAGCTGACCGAGCTGGCGCGCTTCACCCTGTCCCAGGGCGTGCGTCTGGCGTATCACCACCATATGGGTGCCTACGTCGAATCGCCGTCGGACATCGACACCCTGATGGCGTTGACCGGTAATGAAGTCGGGCTGCTGTTCGATTCGGGCCATTGCTACATGGGCGGTGGTGAACCCTTGCAGGTGCTGCGCAAACACCTGTCGCGCATCTGCCACGTGCATTTCAAGGACGTGCGCAAACCGGTGGTACAACTGGCGCGCAACAACCTGTGGAGCTTCCCCGACTGCATCATCAACGGCACCTTCACCGTGCCAGGGGATGGTGACATCGACTTCGCCGAGTTGCTGGACGTGCTGCTGGCGGCCGATTACCACGGTTGGCTGGTGGTCGAGGCCGAGCAGGATCCGGCAGTGGCGCCGAGTTATGTCTACGCGAAAAAAGGCTTCGACACCTTGCGTGCGTTGCTCGACGCGAGGACTGCACGATGAGCCTGCTGGTCAAAAGCAATGCCCGTGGCCGGACCATGGTCGAGCTGGCTGAAGGTGAGCTGCAATACGTCGGTTTCGCCGCGTATCGCTTGAGCCTGGGTGAAACCTTGCCTGTCGCAGCGGGCGACAAGGAGCTGTGCCTGGTGCTGCTCAGCGGCCGGGTCGGCATCCACGGCGAAGCGCCGGGGCAGGGCGCCTTCAACTGGGACAACCTCGGTGATCGCCAGTCGGTGTTCGAAGACAAATCCCCGTTCGCCGCGTACCTGCCACTCGGCAGTCAGGCGCAGGTGGTGGCATTGAGTGATGCGCAAGTGGCGGTTTGCGCCGCTCCCGGTTCGACCACCACGGGCCTCGGCCCGCGCCTGATCAGGCCTGAAACCATGAAGCGCAGCGTGCGCGGCAAGGGCGCCAATACTCGCTATGTCTGCGACATCCTGCCGGACAGCGAGCCGGCCCATTCGCTGCTGGTGGTGGAAGTGCGCACGCCGTCGGGACACTCGTCGAGCTATCCGCCGCACAAGCACGACACCGACGACCTGCCGCACCAGAGCTTTCTCGAAGAAACCTATTACCACCAGATCAACCCGCCCCAGGGCTTCGTGTTCCAGCGGGTCTACACCGACGACCGCAGCATCGATCAGGCCATGGCCGTGGAAAACAGCGACCTCGTGGTCGTGCCCAAGGGCTATCACCCGGTCAGCGTGCCGTATGGCTACGAGTCCTACTACCTGAACGTGATGGCCGGACCGAAACGCGTCTGGCAGTTCCATAACGACCCTCAGCACAGCTGGCTGCTGGATCTCTGAATTCCAACTTTCGCACGGAGAACAAGAACAATGGGCGACGCCCCGGTCATAGGCCACTACATCGATGGTCAGGTGCAGGACAGCGGTAGCGAACGATTCAGCGATGTCTTCAATCCGGCCACCGGTGCCGTTCAGGCGCGAGTCGGGCTGGCCAGTCAGAAGACCGTGGACGCTGCTGTCGCTTCGGCGCTCAAGGCATTCCCGGCCTGGTCCGAGCAATCGTCCCTGCGCCGTTCGCGGGTGATGTTCAAGTTCAAGGAGTTGCTCGATCGTCATCACGACGAACTGGCCGAAATCATCAGCCGCGAACACGGCAAGGTGTTTTCCGACGCCAGGGGCGAAGTCACCCGAGGCATTGAAATCGTCGAGTACGCCTGCGGTGCGCCGAGTCTGTTGAAGACCGAGTTCAGCGACAACATCGGCGGCGGCATCGACAACTGGAACCTGCGTCAGCCACTCGGCGTCTGCGCCGGGGTCACGCCGTTCAACTTCCCGGTGATGGTGCCGCTGTGGATGATTCCGCTGGCGCTGGTCACCGGCAACTGCTTCATCCTCAAACCGTCCGAGCGCGATCCGTCCGCCAGTTTGCTGATGGCTCGCCTGTTGACCGAAGCCGGTCTGCCGGACGGCGTGTTCAATGTGGTTCAGGGCGACAAGACGGCGGTCGACGCCTTGCTGCAGCACCCGGACATCGAGGCGATTTCGTTTGTCGGATCGACGCCGATTGCCGAGTACATCCACCAGCAGGCCACCGCGCGCGGCAAGCGGGTGCAGGCGCTGGGCGGCGCGAAGAATCACATGATCGTCATGCCCGACGCGGATCTGGATCAAGCCGCGGATGCCTTGATCGGCGCCGCTTACGGATCGGCCGGTGAGCGCTGCATGGCGATTTCGATTGCGGTCGCGGTCGGCGAAGTCGGCGATCAACTGATCGCCAAACTGCTGCCGCGGATCGATCAGTTGAAAGTCGGCAACGGTCTGCAAGGCGACAACGACATGGGCCCGCTGGTCACCGCCGAACACAAGGCCAGGGTGGAGGGTTTTATCGATCAGGGCGTGGCTCAGGGTGCGCAGCTGATTGTCGACGGCCGCCACTTCAAGGTGCCGGGCGCCGAGGCGGGCTTTTTCGTCGGCGCGACGCTGTTCGATCACGTCACCACCGACATGAGCATTTATCAGCAGGAAATCTTCGGCCCGGTGCTGGGCGTCGTGCGCGTGCCGGATTTCGCCAGTGCCGTGGCGCTGATCAACGCCCACGAATTCGGCAATGGCGTGTCGTGTTTCACCAGCGATGGCGGGATCGCCCGCGCCTTCGCCCGCAGCATCAAGGTCGGAATGGTCGGCATCAACGTGCCGATTCCGGTGCCCATGGCCTGGCATTCGTTCGGTGGCTGGAAGCGCTCGCTGTTCGGCGATCACCACGCCTACGGAGAAGAAGGCATTCGTTTCTACAGTCGCTACAAAAGCGTGATGCAGCGCTGGCCCGACAGCATTGCCAAGGGCCCGGAGTTCAGCATGCCGACGGCCAAATAAATCATCTGCGCGGAGAACAACAAGAATGAGTACTCCACTGCGTTTTGCCCTGAACCGAATGGTCGGTCCACGTTTGTCCCTGCCTGCGTTCATCGAATTGGCGGTGACCCTCAAGGCCGACGCCATCGAGATCCGCAACGACCTCAAAGGCATCGAGATCGAGGACGGCACCGCGCCCGGACACGTGCGTGAGTTGTGCACGGCACATGGCATCAGCGTGCTGTCGATCAACGCGTTGTATCCGTTTGACGTGTGGAATGACGAGCGCCGCGCGCAGGCCTTGAAACTGGCGGCCTATGCCCGCGATTGCGGTGCGCGGGGGCTGGTGATGTGCCCGTTGAACGACCGCGCCGATCCGCGCAGCGTCGCCGAACGAGCGTCGGGCCTGCGCACCGCGTTGAGTGAGCTGGCGCCGATCCTGCGCGATCACGGCCTGCTGGGATACATCGAGCCGCTGGGTTTCAAAGCCTGCTCGCTGCGCCGCAAACGCACGGCGGTGGAGGCGATCAAGGCAGTCGGCGGGCTGGATGTGTTCCGTCTGGTTCACGACACCTTTCATCACCATTTGGCCGGTGAGCAGGAGTTTTTCCCTGAGCTGACCGGGCTGGTGCACATCTCCGGTGTCGAGGAAACCGAGGCGCCGCTGGCGACCCTTGGCGATGGTCACCGGGTGCTGGTGGGCGCGGACGACATTCTCGGTAACGCGGCACAAATCAACAGCCTGCTTGCTGGCGGCTACAGCGGCTACCTGTCGTTTGAACCGTTTGCAGACAGCGTCCATGGCCTGGCGGATATCCAGACGGCGATCGGCGCGAGCATGGAACACCTGAGCAAATCCCTGGGTTGACAGTGCCCCTCGCAGGGATCGGATCTGAATTTGAAAGGTGCGGTTATGACCACAACAAGACTGACCATGGCCCAGGCCCTGGTGAAATTCCTCGACAACCAGTACATCGAGGTCGATGGCGTTCAGAGCAAGTTCGTCGCCGGGATCTTTACCATTTTCGGCCACGGCAACGTGCTGGGTCTGGGGCAGGCGCTGGAGCAGGACAGCGGTGACCTGATCGTCCATCAGGGCCGCAACGAACAAGGCATGGCCCATGCGGCGATCGGTTTCGCCAAGCAGCATCTGCGGCGCAAGATCTACGCCTGTACCTCGTCCGTGGGGCCGGGCGCGGCGAACATGCTGACCGCTGCCGCGACCGCGACCGCCAACCGGATTCCCTTGCTGCTGTTGCCGGGTGATGTCTATGCCTGCCGTCAACCGGACCCGGTGTTGCAACAGATCGAGCAGTTCCACGACCTGAGCATCAGCACCAACGATGCGTTCAAGGCCGTGAGCAAATACTGGGATCGCATCAACCGTCCCGAACAATTGATGACCGCAGCAATCCACGCCATGCGTGTGCTCACGGATCCCGCCGAAACCGGCGCCGTGACCCTGGCCCTGCCGCAGGACGTGCAGGCCGAGGCCTACGACTATCCCGATTATTTCCTGCAAAAACGCGTGCATCGCATCGAGCGTCGTCCGGCCACTGAAGCGATGCTCGGCGATGCCGTGGCACTGTTCAAAGGCAAGCGCAAACCGCTGATCATCTGTGGTGGCGGCGTCAAATACTCGGGCGCCAATGCGGCGTTGCAGGCGTTTGCCGAGCGCTTCGATATTCCTTTCGCCGAAACCCAGGCCGGCAAAAGCGCGCTGGTGTCCAGCCATCCGCTGAACGTCGGCGGCATTGGCGAAACCGGTTGCCTGGCGGCAAACCTGCTGGCCAGGGAAGCGGATCTGATCATCGGGGTCGGCACCCGCTACAGCGATTTCACCACCGCGTCGAAATCCTTGTTCCAGCACCCTGACGTGCGATTTCTCAACCTCAACATCAGCCCGTGCGATGCCCTGAAACTCGACGGCGTGCAACTGCTGGCGGATGCCCGGACAGGTTTGTCGGCGCTGGCCGAAGCGCTGGGCGACTACCGTTCCGGCTGGGGCGATCAACCCCGTCAGGCCCGGGCGCAACTGGATGAGGAAGTGGATCGCCTGTATCAGATTGACTATCAGGCCCGGGAATTCGTCCCGGAAATCAACGACCACCTCGATCCGGCGGTGTTGCGCGAATTCATCGAGCTGACCGGTTCCTGCCTGACCCAGAGCCGCGTGCTCGGCGTACTCAATGAAACCCTCGCCGATGACGCGGTGATCGTCGCCGCCGCCGGCAGCCTGCCCGGTGACTTGCAGCGCAGCTGGCGCAGCAAGGGCGTTAACACCTATCACGTCGAATACGGATATTCGTGCATGGGCTATGAGGTGAACGCGGCGCTGGGCGTGAAGCTCGCCGAGCCTGAGCGCGAGGTTTATGCGCTGGTGGGCGACGGCTCCTACATGATGCTGCACTCGGAGCTCGCCACCTCGATCCAGGAGCGGCGCAAGATCAACGTGGTGCTGTTCGACAACATGACCTTCGGTTGCATCAACAACCTGCAGATGGGCAACGGCATGGACAGCTTTGCCACCGAGTTCCGTTACCGCAACCCGCAGAGCGGCAAGCTCGACGGTGCTTTCGTGCCGGTGGATTTCGCCATGAGCGCGGCGGCCTACGGCTGCAAGACCTACAAGGTGAACACCGTTGAAGAACTGCAGGCGGCGCTGGCCGATGCGCGCTTGCAGACGGTCTCGACCCTGATCGACATCAAGGTTCTGCCCAAGACCATGATTCACGGTTATCTGTCGTGGTGGCGGGTCGGCGTGGCGCAAGTCTCCACCAGCGCCCGCACCGACGCGGTAGCCAAAACCCTGAACGAACGACTGGCCAAGGCCCGTCAGTACTGATTGCCCTGAATCGAACAACCACAAGGAATCCTTTCATGTCATTGCTTTCCCAAGCGTTGCGGCTAGGCGTCATCGGCACCGGGGCCATCGGCCAGGACCACATCCGTCGTTGCAGCCAGACCTTGCTCAACAGTCAGGTCGTGGCGGTCACCGACATCAATCTGCAGCAGGCGGCCAAGGTCGTCGCTGACCTGAAGCTGACCGCCGAGGTTTATCCCGACGGCCACGCGCTGATCCAGGCGCCGGACGTCGAGGCGATCCTCGTCACCTCCTGGGGCCCGAGCCACGAGGAGTTCGTGCTGGCCGCCATCGCGGCGGGCAAGCCGGTGTTCTGCGAGAAACCACTGGCGGTCACCGCCGAAGGCTGCCGCAAGATCGTCGAGGCCGAAGTCGCCCACGGCAAACGGCTGGTGCAGGTCGGTTTCATGCGTCCGTACGATGAAGGTTATCGCGCGTTGAAGTCGGTGATCGACAGCGGCCAGATCGGCGAACCGTTGATGCTGCATTGCGCGCACCGTAACCCGAGCGTGGGTCAAAACTACAAGACCGACATGGCGATCACCGACACGTTGATCCATGAGCTGGACGTACTGCGCTGGTTGCTCGATGACGATTACGTCTCGGTGCAGGTGGTGTTCCCGCGCAAGAGCAGCAAAGCCCTCGCGCATTTGAAAGATCCGCAGATCGTGCTGCTGGAAACCGCCAAGGGCACGCGCATCGACGTGGAAGTCTTCGTCAATTGCCAGTACGGCTACGACATCCAGTGCGAAGTGGTGGGGGAGACCGGCATCGCCAAATTGCCGGAGCCGTCCCAGGTTCAATTGCGCAGCGGGGCCAAGCTGTCCAACGCGATTCTGATGGACTGGAAGGATCGCTTCATCGCGGCCTATGACGTCGAGTTGCAGGCGTTCATCGATGGCGTGCGGGCGGGGCAGGTGGGTGGACCGTCGGCGTGGGATGGCTTCGCCGCCGCTGTTGCTGCCGACGCGTGCATCGAAGCGCAGAACAGCGGCGCGATCGTCAACGTTGCACTGCCGGACCGTCCCCATTTCTACAGCTGACGCAAATCCCTGTGGGACCGAGCTTGCTCGCGATTGCGGTCTGTCAGGGCACATCAATGTGGAATGTGCCGCCGCCATCGCGGGCAAGCCCGCTCCCACAGGGTCCGCGTTTTATTCAGGGAAATACTTGTATGCGCATCGGACTTGTCGGTTACGGCCATGGCGGCCGGTTTTTTCATGCTCCGCTGATCAGCAGTCTGCCGGCGGCGACGTTCGTCGGCGTGGTCACCCGTTCAGCGGAGCGCCGACAGTTGCTGGCGGCGGAGCATCCGGGTGTGCCGGCCTTCGACAGCATCGGCCAGTTGGTGGAAGCCGGGATTGATGTGCTGGTGGTATCGACGCCCCTCAAGGGCCGGCCGGCACTGGTGCTCGACGGCATCGAACACGGCGTGGCGGTGGTCAGCGACAAGCCGTTCGCCGCCGACTGGCAGCAGGCGCAAACCCTGATCACCATGGCCGAGCGCCAAAATGTACCGCTCAGCGTCTATCAGAACCGGCGCTGGGATTCGGACTTTTTAACCGTGCGCAAACTCATCGAATCCGGCGCGTTGGGCCAGGTCAGCCGGTTCGAGTCGCGTATCGAGCGTTACTCGCCGTCGTCGGTTCACAACGGCAGCGGCGGTGGTTTCCTGCGCGACCTTGGCAGTCATCTGGTCGATCAGGCGCTGTTGCTGTTCGGTCCGGTGACACGGGTCTACGCCGAACTGGACTACCTGGAAAAAGACCAGGCCTTCGATCACGGCTTCTTCATGTCCCTGACCCACGTCAACGGCGTGACCTCGCATCTGGGTGGCAGTTGCCTGCAAAACAGCCCTGGCCCGCGCTTTCGGGTGAGCGGCACGCTGGGCTGTTACAGCGTCGAGGGTCTGGACGGGCAAGAGGCCCAGGCGCTGGCCGGGCTCTCGCCGAAAACCGAAGGCGAGCACTGGGGCGTCGAGGAGCACCGCCGCTGGGGCTGGTTTGAACACGGAGACGAGCGTGAGCGGGTTCCGTCTGAGCGCGGCTGCTGGAGTCAGTTCTATTTGCAGCTACAAATCGCGTTGCAAAACGGTGGCCCACTGCCCGTGGACGCCCGTGATGCACTGGCGACAACCCGCGTGCTAGACGCTGCGCGCCTGAGTTTCAAACGTCGTCAGGTAGTGGAACTGAGTGAGTTTGCAAGCCATGGAATAAAATCATAATAAAATTCTAAAACAGGTTGATATGGAAAATATTTTCCAATAAAGTCGATTCCAGATTCACTGTCTCGGGATACGTTCCAACGCTTCGACTGCTTGTCCGCTTACTGAAATCGTCATGCCTCATCCATAAAACCAACAAGAATGTGGAGAAAGACTTTTCATGAAGACCAAGACCCGTTTTGCCTCACTGGCCTTGTCCCTGATGTTCGCCAGCGGCGCTGCGCTGGCCGATATGAAGATCGGCGTCAGCATGTCCCAGTTCGATGACACCTGGCTGACCTACCTGCGCGAATCCATGGACAAGAAAGCCAAGTCCTATCCCGACGGCGTCAAGCTGCAGTTCGAAGACGCCCGCAGCGATGTGGTCAAGCAACTGAGCCAGGTCGAGAGCTTCATCAGCCAGAAAGTCGACGCCATCGTGGTCAATCCGGTGGATACCGCCGCCACCAAAAAGATTACTGAAGCGGCAGTGAAGGCCGGCATTCCGCTGGTCTACGTCAACCGCCGCCCCGATGACCTGAACCTGCCCAAAGGCGTGGTAACCGTTGCTTCCAACGACCTGGAGGCCGGCGAAATGCAGATGCAGTACCTGGCCGACAAGATGGGCGGCAAGGGCGATATCGTGATTCTGCTGGGGGACCTGGCGAACAACTCCACCACCAACCGCACCAAGGGCGTTAAAGAGGTGCTGGCCAAATACCCGGACATCAAGGTCGAGCAGGAGCAGAGCGGCGTATGGCTACGGGACAAGGGCATGACCCTGGTCAACGACTGGCTGACCCAGGGCCGCAAGTTCGACGCGGTGGTCTCCAACAACGACGAAATGGCCATCGGTGCCGCCATGGCCCTGCAACAGGCCGGCGTCGCCAAAGGCAGCGTGCTGATTGCGGGGGTCGACGGTACGCCGGACGGTTTGAATGCCGTGAAGAAGGGCTCCCTGGCCGCTTCCGTGTTCCAGGACGCCAAGGGTCAGGCCGACGGTTCCATCGATACGGCGGTGAGAATGGCGAAGAATGAGCCGGTCGAGCCGGCGGTCTGGGTGCCATTCCGCCTGATCACGCCGCAAAACGTTGACCAGTTCAAATAGTCCGTCCGTTCAATAACAACAATAAGCCCGCAAGGTGGCGATCGCGACCTTGCTGATGGAGTACCTGATCATGTTCGCTTCAGCGACTGCTTCGAGCACCCCTTTGACGGGGAGCCCGCCCACTGCAATACCTGTCGAAGAGCCGTACCTGCTGGAGATCCTCAACGTCAGCAAGGGTTTCCCCGGTGTGGTGGCGTTGTCCGATGTGCAACTGCGGGTACGCCCCGGTTCCGTGCTGGCGCTCATGGGCGAGAATGGCGCGGGCAAATCCACCCTGATGAAAATCATCGCCGGCATCTACCAGCCAGACGCCGGCGAGCTGCGCCTGCGGGGCAAACCGGTGGTGTTCGAAACGCCACTGGCAGCGCTTCAGGCCGGGATCGCGATGATCCACCAGGAACTCAACCTGATGCCGCACATGAGCATCGCCGAAAACATCTGGATCGGTCGCGAGCAGCTCAACGGCTTTCACATGATCGACCATCGGGAAATGCACCGCTGCACGGCGAAACTGCTGGAGCGCCTGCGGATCAACCTTGATCCCGAAGAGCAGGTCGGCAATCTGAGTATCGCCGAGCGGCAGATGGTCGAGATCGCCAAAGCCGTGTCCTACGACTCCGACATCCTGATCATGGACGAACCGACATCGGCCATCACCGACAAGGAAGTCGCCCATCTGTTCTCGATCATTGCCGACCTGAAAAACCAGGGCAAAGGCATCATCTACATCACCCACAAAATGAACGAAGTGTTCGCGATCGCCGATGAAGTGGCGGTGTTTCGCGACGGCGCCTACATCGGCCTGCAGCGGGCCGATTCCATGGACAGCGACAGCCTGATCTCGATGATGGTCGGTCGCGAATTGAGCCAGTTGTTTCCGGTGCGCGAAAAGCCGATCGGCGATCTGTTGCTGTCGGTGCGCGACCTCAAGCTCAATGGCATCTTCAAAGGTGTTTCCTTCGACCTGCACGCCGGGGAAATCCTCGGCATCGCCGGGTTGATGGGCTCCGGCCGGACCAATGTGGCCGAAGCGATCTTCGGCATCACGCCCAGCGACGGTGGCGAGATCCGTCTCGATGGCGAAGTGGTGCGCATCAGCGATCCGCACATGGCGATCGAGAAGGGCTTCGCGCTGTTGACCGAGGATCGCAAACTCAGCGGTCTGTTCCCGTGCCTCTCGGTGCTGGAAAACATGGAAATGGCCGTCCTGCCACACTACGCCGGCCACGGGTTCATCCAGCAAAAAGCCTTGCGCGCCTTGTGCGAAGACATGTGCAAGAAGTTGCGGGTGAAAACCCCGTCGCTGGAGCAATGCATCGACACACTGTCGGGTGGCAATCAGCAGAAGGCCTTGCTGGCCCGCTGGCTGATGACCAATCCGCGCATCCTGATTCTCGACGAGCCGACCCGTGGCATCGATGTAGGTGCCAAGGCCGAGATTTACCGGCTCATCACCTACCTCGCCAGCGAAGGCATGGCGGTGATCATGATTTCTTCGGAACTGCCGGAAGTGCTCGGCATGAGTGACCGGGTGATGGTCATGCACGAGGGCGACCTGATGGGCACCCTCGACCGCAGCGAGGCGACTCAGGAGCGGGTGATGCAACTGGCCTCGGGCCTGTCCTCGGTTCATTAATGGATACCGCTGGTGGCCGAGGCCGCCGTCGATGATGCGATAGAAAGGTGAGTGGTTATGAACGCGATACTGGAAAACAAACCGGCCACGGCACCGGTCAAGAGTCGCCGGCGCTTTCCGACGGAGCTGAGCATTTTTCTGGTGCTGATCGGCATCGGCCTGGTGTTCGAACTGTTCGGCTGGATCGTGCGCGACCAGAGCTTCCTGATGAACTCCCAGCGGCTGGTGTTGATGATCCTGCAAGTGTCGATCATCGGCCTGCTGGCGATTGGCGTGACCCAGGTGATCATCACCACCGGTATCGACCTGTCGTCGGGCTCGGTGCTCGCGTTGTCGGCGATGATCGCGGCCAGTCTGGCGCAGACCTCGGATTTCGCCCGGGCGGTGTTCCCGTCACTGACCGATTTGCCGGTCTGGATTCCGGTGATTGCCGGGCTCGGTGTCGGGCTGCTGGCGGGGGCGATCAACGGCAGCATCATCGCCATCACCGGGATTCCGCCGTTCATTGCCACACTGGGCATGATGGTTTCGGCCCGTGGCCTGGCGCGTTACTACACCGAAGGCCAGCCAGTGAGCATGCTCTCGGACTCCTACACGGCCATCGGCCACGGCGCGATGCCGGTGATCATTTTTCTGGTGGTGGCGGTGATCTTCCACATCGCGCTGCGCTACACCAAGTACGGCAAATACACCTACGCCATCGGCGGCAACATGCAGGCGGCGCGCACCTCAGGCATCAACGTCAAACGCCATCTGGTCATCGTCTACAGCATCGCCGGACTGCTGGCGGGGCTGGCCGGCGTAGTGGCTTCGGCCCGCGCCGCTACCGGGCAGGCCGGGATGGGCATGTCCTATGAGCTGGACGCGATTGCCGCGGCAGTTATCGGTGGTACCAGTCTGGCGGGTGGAGTGGGGCGCATCACCGGCACGGTAATCGGCGCTTTGATCCTTGGGGTGATGGCCAGCGGGTTCACGTTTGTCGGGGTCGATGCTTACATACAGGACATCATCAAAGGACTGATCATCGTGGTCGCGGTGGTGATCGACCAGTACCGCAACAAGCGCAAGCTCAAGCGCTGAAATTAATCGTCCTGGCCTGCCAAGGCGGGATCAGCGTCATATACAAAAGCCGATCGGAAAGATCGGCTTTTTTATGCCTGCGAAAACTGGCTAAGTGGTTCAGGGTTTCTTTTCTTCCATCCCATCCTTTGAGCCACTGGATGTTTGCGCATCCTTCTCTGTCTCGTGGGACTCTGCACCGGAGTTCGACCCCGAGGCTTCTTCACCCTTTTTGTCGGCCTTGTCTTCTTTGGATTCGGTGCCTCCCTGATTGACTCCGGGAATGCCGGTAGGGGGGACGCTGCTTCCCGCCATCGCCAGCGGTGCGGTGGCGGATAAAAGACTTCCAAGCATGAGGGCTGCAATGGTTCTGTTCATCGTCGGGCTTCCGCGTCGGGTGGATGTATCTTGGAAAATCAGAGGCGAAGCAAAGTGCCGGGCGGCTGACGGGCGGGAGAGGTGGGAGACGGGTGGCGGTGGAGCTGCGCATCTTTATGGCCATCCTTCGGCCGAGATTGGCTGAAAAAAGGCGGCAAATTGCTGGCCCCCGAATGTTTCAAGTCCCGGCAAACTCGCCTTTTTTCAAAAGGTTAGGTGGGCTATATGCGGACGATTGTCATCACTGTAGCAACGCTTTCCCTCGCTCTGCTCGCGGTGGAGGCCCAGGCCAGGGAACTGAGCAAGAGCCATCGTTTTGCGTGTACCTGGGGTTCGGACATCGCCGCCGGTGCGCAACAGTCGAAGCTGTCAGGGATTTCCCTGTATGGCGCGCGCAAGCGCCTGCAGGCGCGCAAGTTCCAGCAACCGTGGATGCGCATGACCGCCATGGGCATCACTGAGCAGACCTACGACAGCGCGTCGCGGCTGAAGCCGGCGGCCGTCAAGCAGACGTACTACGAACAGTGCGTTCGGCATGAGCTTGCACAGCGTTGAACGCAAAAGCCCGACCTGAAGAGGTCGGGCTTTTTCATGTCCGGTGCAATGACAGCGTCACTTGTCACTTTCGCAATTGACCATCCACGACACGCCAAAACGATCCACCAGCATGCCGAAACGCGCGGCCCAGAAGGTGGCTTCCAGCGGCATGTCGACGCGACCGTCCCTGGCCAGGGCGTTAAACACCCGTTCGGCCTCGGCGATGCTGTCGACATTCAGCGAAATCGAGCAACCGCTCATGCCTTGGGTGGGGCGGTCGGGTGTGGTGTCCGAAGCCATGAGCATCTGATCCCCGACTTTCAGGCAGGTGTGGAGGATCAGGTTGTGGTGCTCTTTCGGTACATGTTCGGCGGCTGGCGTTTCGCCGAAGGTCATCATCGCTTCGAGTTTGCCTTGCAGGCATTGCTCGTAAAACGTGAAGGCTTCGCGGCAGTCGCCGTTGAAGATCAGGTACGGGTTGATTTTCATGGGGGTGCTCCCGAATAGGCAGTGGAACGCAGCGCGGCCGGGTGTGCCGAAGCAGCGTCATGGATTGACTCCATCCAGCAAAGCGTTAGAACGCCGGATTGCCAACCGATGCTGCAAGAGTTTCCTTTCGGGGTGACCGATGGTCTGCGGGGAAGGGGCGTCAGGAATCGCGCGGGTTCTTCTGTACCGCAGCGCCCGCCACTCGGGCGGCAGGTCGGGTTTGCATCAGCGCATCGATCGCCTTGCGATAGTTCTGTCCGCCCAGCGCCATGCTGTTGTTGTGCGTTGCGCCGGGCACCAGCAGCAGGCGTTTCGGTTGCCGGGCGGCGGCGAACAGTTGCTCGCTGAAGCGCGACGGCACGAAGGCGTCGGCCAAGCCGTGCACCACCAGCAAGGGCATGTGGATCTCGGCGATCTTGTCGATGGAGTCGAATTTCTGCGACAGCAACCAACGCACCGGAAGAGAGGTGTTGGCCACGGCAGCCGCAACATCTGCCAACGAGGTGAATGTGGATTCGATGACCAGCCCGCGCACCGGCAGTGGGGTGTGATTTCTGGCGGCATCGCGACCGAGTTCGGCAGCCAGATCGATGGCGACCGCGCCCCCCAGTGAATGCCCGTAGATCAGGCGTTTGTTCGGGTCTGGTTGCAACAGCTGGAAGCGTTCCCAGGCCACCCGCGCATCTTCGTACACCGTGCTTTCCGATGGCAGGTCGCCATGGCTCTGGCCGAAGCCGCGATAGTCGATGGCCAGTACCGAATAACCTGCTGCGCGCAGTTGCTCGATGCGGAACAGTTGCCCGGTGAGGTTCCAGCGCACGCCATGCAGATAAAGGATGGCCGGAGCATTGGCGCGCTCCGCCGGCCACCACCAGGCGTGAATGTTTTGCCCGGCCTTGAAGCTCTTCGGTTGCAGATCGAGTTCCTGCACGCTGCCGGGCAATCCGTGATACCAGCCGGCGGTGCCCGGTTCGATGCGGAACAACAGCTTGCGTTCGGTGTGTTCCAGCACGGCATAACTCGCCGGCACGCCGATGATCAGGGCGGCCATGCAGGCGAACGCCAGACGGCGGCGTCGAAGTCGGGTCATGAAGGCAAAGAACATTAAACGTTTCACCACAGCGTGGACAAAGAACGCTTTTTACCAGATGCCTTGACCCGCGCGTGACATTTTCGACCACCGCACCCCTGCAACGATTACAAAATGCTGCAACGACTCAGTCGATCTTCAGCACGATCTTGCCGATGTGGTCGCCCGCTTCCATGTGCGCATGGGCCTTGGCTGCGTCGGTGAGCGGATAGACCTTGTCGATCATCGGCAGGCAGCGCCCGGCGGCGAGCACCGGCCAGACGTGTTCGCGCAGTTGATCGGCGATGGCGGCTTTTTCCGCCGAGGTACGGGCGCGAAGCAGGGAGCCGGTAACCACCGCACGTTTGCCGAGGATCGCCAGCAGATCGATGTCATTGGCCCGCGCGCCACCGAGGAAACCGAGCATCACCAACCGCCCATCCATCCCCAAGGCGCTGATGTTCCCGTTGAGGTACGAGCCGCCCATGATGTCGAGGATCACATTGACGCCCTGGCCGGCGGTTTTTTCAGCGATGACAGCGGCGAAATCCTGTTCCCGGTAGTTGATCGCTTCGCCGCCCAGATTGTGGATCGCTGCGCATTTATCGGCGCTTCCGGCGGTGGCAAAGGCCTCGATGCCAAACTCGCGGCACAGCATCAACGCGGTGGTGCCGATGCCGCTGGTGCCGCCGTGGATCAAGGCGCGCTGGCCACGGCTGGCGCCGCCGAGGCCGAACAGATTGGCCCACACCGTGAAAAAGGTTTCCGGAATTGCAGCTGCCTGAATCCAGTCCAGCCCATCGGGAATCGGCAGGGCCTGGCCGGCCGGGACCGTGCAGTATTCGGCGTAACCTCCGCCATTGGTCAGCGCGCAGACCCGGTCACCGACCGCGAATGTGCTGACGCCGTTGCCAATCGCCACGACTTCGCCGGCTACTTCAAGGCCAGGAATCGGGTTCATGCCGGGCTTCATCGGGTATTTGCCGGCGCGTTGCAGGGCGTCGGGGCGATTGATGCCGGCGGCATACACGCGGATCAGTATTTCGCCTTCTGCGGCGACCGGCAGCGGGACGCGCCGGGATTGCAGAACCTCGGACCCGCCCGGTTCGGTGATTTCGATTCGGGTCATTTCAGGGGGCAACGTCATTTTCGATTCCTCTTGAAAAAGTGATCAGTAGATGGGAACGCAGTCAGGGCGCAATGATTCCCCTCATTGGGCGCAGCAGCGTTGTTCGACGGAGGAGGGCAGCAGTTTCATGGCGTGCTCAAGTATCAGCGCGATCACGATGGCACCGCCGGCAATCACGAAGAGCAGCACATGTTGTCCGCCCGTGGCGTTGAACAGCGCCGAATAAGCGAATCCGGCCAGCGCCTGAAACGTGGCGAACGACACCGTGGCGCGGCTCCACGCCACCTGTTGGCGATGATGATCCGGCACCAGCTCATGCACCCGGGCCAATGCCAGCGGAACGATGCCCGGTGGAAAGGAACCGAGGATCACCGCCAGCAGCGCCAACGCCAGGAACGAATGCGAAACCGCCAGCAAACCCAGGGTGACGGCCTGCACCACCAGCACCAGACGAATGCCGGTCCGTGCGCCGAGATGATCGGCGAGAAAGCCATAACTCACCGGGCCGACGATGGCGCCCAGACCGTACATGACCCAGATCAGCGCGCCGACATGCGCCCCGGCGCCCAAGCCGCGGGCGACGTAATCCACCAGAAAGACCATGGCCGGCACCAGCCCGGCGGCCATGAACGCGTACTGGGCAAACAGCAGATAAACAGCAGGCGGTGTCGGCTCGACCGGATCCACTTCAGCGGTGGTGGTGATTGCATGGGGCTGCTCCGAGGGCCAGCCGAACCAGCTCAATGCCGTCAGTGCTAGCGACAAAACGCCCAATCCCAGCCACGTCGCTTGCAGGCCAAGGCTCAACAGCAGCGGAACAATCGTGCCCGATCCGGCGATGCCCAGACCGATGCCGAGGAAAATCGCCCCGCTGGCCAGGCCCTTGCGCGCGGCCGGTACATGGGGCAGCACGGTCGCGGCCACCAGCACCATGATCGCGCCGCCCGCGATCCCGGACAGCAGGCGCCAGCCGAAATACCAGCTCACCGACACGGGATACGCACAGGCAAAAAACGCCACGGTCACCGCCAGCATCATCAGTCGCAAGGCATTTCTCTGGGTGAGCCGGCGTGCCAGCGGTCGGCCGAGGAGAGCGCCGACCAGGTAGCCGACCAGGTTGGCCGCACCCAGATAGACCACATCATGGGCGGAAAACCATTGGGCCTGAATCAGCGAAGGGATCAGCGGCGTGTAGGCGAAACGCGCCAGACCGATGCTGACCAGGCTGGCGCAAAGTCCGGCGAAGATCGCCAGCCAGACACTTGTGTCCGGACGTTCGGGCGAAGCAGTTGAAGTGTGCATGACGGCAATCCTTTGAAAGGTTTATGGCGCCCAGCATATCGGCTATCGTTGCTGCGTTAATGCAGCGAGTTTGCGTGATAGTGATGCGTTTATGCATCAATGGAGAACGATATGAACTGGGATGATGCACGGGTGTTTCTTGCGGTCTGTCGCGAGTCGACATTGCGCGGTGCCGCGCGCGTGCTGGGCGTGGATCAGGCGACAGTAGGGCGACGCATCACGGCGCTGGAAAAGTCGCTGGGCGCGACCTTGTTTCTGCGCACCTCCGAGGGCTATGCACTGACGGCCGTCGGCGAAGCGGCGCTCAAGTCGGTAGAAAAAATGGAGCATTCGGCGCTGGAGCTGGAACGGCGTATCCAAGGCCTGGACGATCGCCTGACCGGCAGTGTGCGGGTCAGCACCACCGATTCGCTGGCCATCGATTTCCTGATCCCGGCCATTGCGCAGTTGCACGAACGGCATCCGGACGTGCGCGTGCAACTGGACGCCTCCACGCAGATCCTCAGCCTGGCCAAGCGTGAAGCGGACATCGCCGTGCGCAACACCCGCCCGGACAATCCGGACCTGATCGCCCGGCGCATCGCGCGTTGGCCGGTGGGGCTGTTTGCCTCGCAGGCCTACGTCGACAGCCATGGCGTGCCGACGCCGGGCAGTACGTTCGAAGGCCATGACCTGGTGGTGTACCAGCCGTATCTGCAAGGCAACAAGGACCTGACCCTGGTGACTGAACCCGTGACTCGCGGCCGGATCGTCGCCGGTCTGAGCTCCAGCCTGCTGGTACGCCGCTCGATTGCCGCCGGGCTGGGTGTAGGAGAAATCCCGGTCTACATGGGCGAGCGCGACGGTCTGGTCAGGCTGTGGCCGGAGCGTACGCGGCCGTTGCCTTATGAAGTGTGGCTGGTGACCCACGCGGATCTGCGCCATACCGCGCGGGTCAGGGCGGTGATCGAGCAGATTGTCGAAGCGTTTGCGCTGGAGAATGAGTAGTCCTTGATGCCGTGTAGGACGGCTACATCAGCTGACGATCTTGCCTACAACAGCGCCAGAATCCGCTGGCTTGTGAGTTTTTTGGCCGGGCCCTATCGTTTCTCACACCCGGAGTGAGCAGGTGAAACGCTCCGAGGGATCAATCCAGGGAAGTGTTGATAAACGTCAGAGGTGTGGAATTGATTGCAAGGGAATTCAGCCAATTTCAAGCAAGCGACATGGCCGGGCAAACGGATAGTAGTGAGTGTATGAACTACATAACGCGAGACGAATTCAGCGCCAGGATCGAAGTCATCGAGACTAGAATCGATGCACGGATCGAGTCCATGTCCGCCAAGATCGATGGCTTTCTGACCCAACAGGCTGAGCGGGATCAGGCACGGTTGGAGCTCGAAAAAAGTCAGGAGCAGGGCCGGCTGGAGCAAAAACGCTCTATGGAGGAGGCACGGTTCTAGTGGGAGCGATCTCAGGAGGCGGCTCGGGTGGAGCGTGAGCGGTCCCAAGACGCGGCGCGTCTGGAGCAGAAACGAGAGCAGGAGGCAGCACGGCGGGAGTGGGAGAAGTCTCAGGAAAAGTCGCGCCTTGAGCGGGAAGAGGCCCAGGAGAAAGTGCGCCTTGAGCGGGAAGAGGCCCAGGAGAAAGTGCGCCTTGAGCGGGAGCAGGCTCAGGAAAGAATCCAGCTGGCGCACGAGAAGAATCTCGAAAACCTGCGGCAGGAGCGCTTGAAGGCTCGGCTGGGGCATGAAAAGGTCTTGGAGACGGCCCGACAGGAGCGGGAGACCGCCCGGGTCGAGCGAGAGAAAGTCTACGAAAAGGTCAGACTGGAACAAGAAAAGGCTCATCTGGAGCGCGACCAGCGTTACGCGATCGTCTCGGCTCGCATTGACAGGTCTCTGGAGCGAATTGACGAAGCCGTCAGGCAGGTCTCGACGATCAAGGCGAATTACTGGGCGGCAACAGCCGTACATTTTCTCGGGATGGTTGCCATACTCGCGGGTTCTTACTACGCCAATCAGGCAAACGTGCTCGTCACGATGCAGACCACCCTGGCCATGATTCAATCGGTGAAAGAGGCTGGAAACCCTGCGCCGGCAGTGCTGATGAGCTTGCCAGCAGAATGAAAAACGGCCTTCAACGAAGGCCGTTTTTTCGAGCGATGAAAACCACGGGCTTATGGCATTTCCGGCAGTTCCTGCGGGCGCAGGTCAAACACCAGGACTTCGGCATCCTGACCATTGCTCAGGGTCAGTGCCTGTTCTTCACGAACCCGCACGCCGTCGCCTTCCTTCAACTGCACGCCGTTCAGTTCAACACTACCGCGAGCGACGTGCACATAGGCATAGCGGTTGGCAGGCAGCTTGAGGGTGGCGCTTTCCTCGCCATCGAACAGCCCGGCATACACCCGTGCATCCTGGCGCACTTTCAGCGAGCCGTGGCTGCCTTCGGGCGAAATGATCAGTTGCAGGCGACCGCGTTTTTTCTGTTCGCTGAAGTGCTCTTGCTGGTAACGCGGTTTCGCGCCGCTGACGTCCGGTACGATCCAGATCTGCAGGAAGTGCACAGGCTTGGTCGCCGAATGGTTGAACTCACTGTGGGCCACGCCGCTGCCGGCGCTCATCAGTTGCACATCGCCGGGGCGGATTACCGAACCGGTGCCGAGGGTGTCCTTGTGTTCCAGCGCACCTTCGAGCACATAGGAGAAAATCTCCATGTCACGGTGCGGGTGCTGGCCGAAGCCCTTGCCGGCGGCAACGCGGTCATCGTTGATTACCAGCAGGTCGGAGAAACCCTGTTCACGCGGGTCACGGTAGCTGGCGAAAGAAAAGGTGTGGAACGACTTCAACCAGCCATGATTGGCCAGACCACGGTCGGAAGCTTTACGAAGGGTCAGCATGATGAAATCTCCTTTCAGGACGTTGATTCGTCCGAGTGAGGAGAAGGTTACTGGTTACCCCGCGATGCAATAAGTAGATGAAAATTGAAATACTGTCCCGTATGAGTTGACAGTTGTGAGTACTGGATCACGCATTCTTTTCCAACGTTTCCACCGTATCTGGCCATAATGCGCAGACTTATGATTCCACATGGATTTTGGTGATACCCCCATGAAGACCGTGGCAATGGTGCTGTTTCCGGATTTTCTGCTGCTCGACATGGCTGGGCCGCTGGAAGTCTTTTCGGTTGCCAACCGCTACCTGAAACCGCAAGACCACTATCACCTGACCACCCTGGGCACCGAGCGCGGGCCGTTGCGTGCGTCCAATGGCGTGCTCGTGCACACCGATCGGCACATCGACGAAGCCGATGAGCGCTACGACTTGCTGCTGGTGCCGGGCGGCCCTGGCGCCTACAACGAAAAACACCCGCCGTTGCTCGCCTGGCTGCAAGGCGCGGTGACGCGTGCGGGGCAATACGGCTCGATCTGTACCGGCGCCTTCGTGCTGGGTCACGCCGGATTGCTCGACGGCTATCGTGTGACCACCCACTGGAATTACACCGAACGCCTGATCAAGGGCTTTCCGAAGGCAAACGTCGCGACCGACCAGATTTTTATTGAGGATCGCAACCTGATCACCTCCGGGGGCGTCACGGCCGGGATCGATATGGCGTTGGCGGTGGTCGCCCGCGATCATGGCAAAAAGATTGCCCAGGACGTGGCCAAAGTGCTGCTAGTGGTGATGAAACGTCAGGGCGGGCAAGCGCAGTTCAGTCCGCTGATGGCCGCGGTGGCCCCCCAGGAAACGCCGATCACCCGGGTGCAGAACCATGTGCTGGAGCATCTTGAGGAAGCCTTCACCGTCGAGCGCATGGCAAGTCTTGCGAACATGAGTGCACGACACTTCGCTCGGGTATTCGCCCGCGAGGTCAACATGACACCCATGGAATTCCTGCAAAGTGCGCGCATCGATTGCGCGCGCAATCTGCTGGAAACCAGCGATCTGCCATTGAAAACCGTGGCCTACAAAAGCGGTTTCGGCAGCGTGCGGCACATGCGTTTTCTGTTCGGCGAAAAGCTCGGGCTGACCCCGACGCAATATCGCGAACAGTTCAGCTAGAGCGGTTCTGTCCGTTACGGGCATCCGGATGTCCGTGCTGGACCCCGCGTGGTGGTTGTACCGTCATCGAGGCCTGCGAAGATAACGGACATGAACAGCCTCAACGAATTGAACTCGGCGTCGGTCCTGCGTTTCGGGCCATACGCGTTCCATTTGCGCCAACGGCTGATCCTCGAAGGGGATCGGCAATTGCGCATGGGCGGTCGTGCGCTGGACATTCTGCAAGTGCTGGTCGAGCGCGCCGGACGGGTGGTCAGCAAAGAGCAACTGATTTCGCTGGTGTGGCCGACGTCGGTGGTCGAGGAGATCAACCTGCGAGTGCACATCGCTGCGTTGCGCCGGGCTCTCGGTGATGGTGAAAACGGTCAGCGCTACATCGTCAATGTGCCGCAATGCGGGTACAGCTTCGTGGCACCGGTGCAAGGCGACAGCGTCGCCCAAGTGGTGTTCGAAAGCCTGCAAGCACCCCAACACAACTTGCCCGCACGGCTGACGCCGGTCACCGGTCGTGATTCACTGGTCGGTGGTCTGGTCCGGCAACTGCCGTTGACCCGGCTCCTGACGGTGACGGGACCTGCCGGTGTCGGTAAGAGCACCGTGGCATTGCGTGCAGCGGAACTGCTGCTGCAGCATTTTCGTGACGGCGTGTGGCAGGTGGATCTGTCGCAGACCGACGAAGACACTTCGCTCCTCGATCACCTGCTGAAAACCCTCGATATCGACTTCCCCACCCTGGCCGCGCGCCACGCCTTGTTGGTGCTGGACAACTGCGAGCATCTGCACGAAGCCTGTCGGCACCTGCTGCAAAAACTGCTCGACGCCGCGCCTCGTCTGTCGATCCTGGCCACCAGTCGCGAACCGTTGCGTCTCGGTCTGGAAGTCCTCCAGCCGCTGCCGCCCCTGACCCTTCCCAAAGCCTCGGCCCTCAACAGTGTCGCCGAGGTCATGGGCTATTCGGCGGTGCAGCTGTTTGTCAGTCGTGCCCGTGCGCGTCAACACGGCTTCAGTCTGCGTGAGCAGGATCTGGAAACGGTGCGCGATATCTGTCGGCGGCTCGACGGTCTGCCATTGGCGATCGAACTCGCGGCGGCGCAGATCGATGCGCTGGCGCTGGTCGGCCTTCAGACCCAACTGGATCAAGGCCTGCAAGTTCTGAGTCACGGTCGCCGCACCGCCGTGCCACGCCACCAGTCGATGAAGGCTGCGCTGGACTGGAGCTATCAGCGCTTGAGCGAGCAGGAACAACGCGTGCTGCAACGCTTGTCGGTGTTCAAGATGGCATTCACCCTCGACGCCGCCATCGGTGTGATCAGTTGCGCGCAACTACCACCCTCGACACTGGTGGCAGTGGTTGAACAGTTGGCGGCCAGGTCCTTTCTGACAACGGACCGATCCAGCGGGACGCTGCGCTACCGAATGCTCAACACCACGCGCCGCTACGCCCGCGAACAGCTGGAGCAGGGCGGCGAACTGAGTGATGTCGAGCGTCGGCACGCGCGCTACCTGGGTCGCACCCGGCCAGCTTCAAGCGGCCGACTGACCGCGCAGTTCGTCGAGCAGTAAACGCACTTTGCGCAAATCCGGGGTGGCATAACCTTCGGTGAAGCGCTGGTAGATCGGTGTCAGCAATTCTAGCGCCTCACGATAACGCGACTGACGCTGCCACAACTGCGCCAGCGACGTGGCGCTGCGCAGTTCCCAGGCCAGGGCGCCTTGTGTCCGCGCAATCTCAAGCGATTGCTGCAAGGCGCTTTCGACCGTGTGATGGCAGGGCGATTCAGCCGCGAGCAATCGTTCGGCCCGGGCCCGCAAGATCTCCGCAGTACTCCATCCCGCCGCGCCACTTTGCGCGCGTTCGAGCAACGCATCATCAACGAAACCCGGATCCAGCGTGACCATGATTTCCCTGACCAGACCGCTGTCGGCGGGCGGGATGGCGGGGGCCTTGTCGGCGTCGATTACTTGCGCGTAGTGCCGCGCCCACGTGTAGAACAGCAGCACCGAATGCTTCTGCGCCTGTTCGAGCAACAGTTGCAGCAGTGCGCGGGCGTTCTGTACGTCGCCGTTGTAATGGGCGATCAGGCACGAGGCGAGTGCCAGGGTGTAGCAGATCGAAGTGCCGTGGTTGATCTGCACCGCGATGTCCAGCGCCTGCCGCGCCGTGCGCCAGGCCTGCTCGGGAAAACCTTGCAACCACAGCACTCGGGCGAGCACGGTCAGCGAGGCGACGCTCTGATCGTATTGCACGCCGAAACCGTGAGTGAAGCGGTTGAGGTGGCCGCTGTGGGCCATGCGCTGAATGACCTGTTCGGCGTGGATTCGCGCCTGATGCTGATCGCCGGCGTAATGCAGCGCGAGTACCCGCAAACGATGGGTACTCAGGGACAACTGCGCATCGCCGTGCACACCGAGGCTTTCGAATTGCTCGCTCTGATCGAGCGCCATCTGGTAATGCCCGCAACTGAGGTTGACCGCCATGTGTCCCGACACTGCGCGCAATTGTCCGGCCTTGTCGTCGTGCTGTTGCGCCAACAGGCGGGCGCTGGCAAAGGCTTCAATGGTTTCCGGTGTGCCACCCCAGGTGTGGTAGCAGGCGCTGCCGAGGGCCAGTTTCAAGGCGATTTCCAGTCGCGGGCAGGGCGCGTCGGATGACGCCAGCAATGCGAGTGCCCGACGCACATGCACGCCGTACTCCTTGAGCAGGGACAACTCCTGCCACAACGGCGCCGACGTCGCCGTCAGTCGAACGCCGAGCGCGCGCGAGCCTTCATCGTTCAGCGTCCACTCAAGCGCCGCCCGCAGGTCTTCGAGGCCACGGGCGTAGCGCTCGATCCAGACTTCGGTCGCCGTATTTTCCCAATCGGCCTGGGCCTGATGCATCAGCGCCAGGCTGCGTTCGGCATGGCGTTCGCGGGTTTCGCCGAGCTCGGCGGCCTGGTCGAGTTTTTCCAATGCATAGCGGCGGGTAGTGTCGAGCAGGCGATAGAACACCTCTTCATCGCCGACCTCGACGTTGAGCAGCGACTTGGCGACCAGTTGCGTGATCGACGCAAACACTTCGTTCGACTCGATGTGCTGACCGACGATAACCGCCGCCGCCGATTCCAGCGTGAATGCGCCACGAAACACACCCAGTCGACGCAGACCGGTCTGTTCGCAGGCGTTGAGCAGATTGAAACTCCAGTCCAGCGTAGCGCGCAGGGTTTCATGCCGGCCGAGGCGAGTCTGATTGCCCGTCGGCAAACGCCCCTGAAGCTGACTCAGCAAACCGTCCAGCCCGAGGCCCGCCACCTGCGCGGCGGCCAGTTCAAGCGCCAGTGGGATGCCATCGAGCCGTCGACAGATGTCGATGATCAAGGGCAGATCAGCATTGTCCGGCTCAAAGTGTTCGTGGGCCGCCATTGCCCGTTCGACGAACAGTTGCAGCGCAGAAAATCCCATCGCCTGATCGCGGTCGAGTACTGCAATCGGCGGCGGGCAATCGAGGGATTCCAGACGCTGAACGTACTCGCCCTCGGCGCGCAGGCTTTCGCGGCTGGTGGCCAGAATATGCACCTGCGGCGCGCCACGCAGAATGCTTTCACTCAGCAATGCCACGGCGTCGATCAAGTGCTCGCAGTTATCGATCAACAGCAGCATCTGCCGCTCGCGCAGGCTGTTGATCAGGCAAGCCATCGGTTCACTGGCATGCAGCGAAAGGTCCAGCAGGGCGGCGAGGTGCGAGCAGATCGAAGCGGGATCGTTGAGCGGTGTCAGATCCAGCAGACGAATTCCGTCACGATAGCGGCCAATCAGTTGTTCGGCGACGCGCAGGGCCACGGTGGTCTTGCCGATGCCGCCGGGGCCGACCAGGGTGATGCAGCGCTGGCGCGGCAGTTGCGTCATCAGGCTGTCGACCACCGACTGGCGACCGATCATCCGCGTGCGCCGCAATGGCAGGTTATGCCGGCCGAGGTTGGCGGCGGCGGGGTGTTGTTCGATGGATTGCAGCACGACCGGCGCGACGAAACTGTAACCGCGCTGCGCCACGGTAACGATGTAGCGTTGCCCGGCCTGACCGTCGCCGAGGGCCTTGCGCAGCGCGGCCATGTGTACCCGCAAATTGATGTCTTCCACCACGCTGTCCGGCCAGACCCCGGCGATCAGCTGCTGCTTGCTCACCACCTCGCCGGCGTGGGCCAACAGGATCAGCAGAATGTCCATGGCGCGGCGGCCCAGGCGCAAAGGCTGGTCGCCCTCAAGCACCAACCGCTGGCCGGGGTGGATCCGATAGGGGCCGAAACCGATGGCCTGATTCGGGGAAAGACTCAACCGCTCACTCCTTCGACGTTTTTTATGATCCTGGTCCGCCTCGGTGAAGAATCCGTGACGGGCAGGGCGGGGAGCGACTTGAGGGTCACGCAAGCCGTCTAATCCGCAGTATCCGGGCATATTCCTCAGGATTTGTCGCCAGTGCAACGTGCGCGCAATGCACGCGCCCTGGCATCACTCAGCATCCGGTGCCGTCACCACTGTATTTAAAGGCCGGAACCTGTGCCGGCTCACCCGACAGCCGGGAAAAATTAACAACGATTAACTCGTCCGCGCCCGCTTCAGAGCCAAAACTCCGGGGCAATGGAATGCATACGTCCGGAGGACGCTGCGATGAGCAAGGTAGTGGTGGTCTATCACAGTGGCTACGGGCACACCCGCGTCATTGCGCAGGCAGTGGCCCAAGGTGTGGAACGCCATTTGGGCAGCACCTGCCTGTTGCTGGCGGTCGAAGACGTCGAGGCCCACTGGGATGACCTGCACCGCGCCGACGCCATCATCTTCGGTGCACCGACCTACATGGGCAGCGCCTCGGCGGCGTTCAAGCAGTTCATGGAGGCCACGGCCCCGTTCTACCTCGCCCGGCCGTGGCGCGACAAACTCGCGGCGGGCTTCACCAATTCCGGCAGCCTGTGTGGCGACAAACTCAATACCTTGCTGCAAATGGCGGTGTTCGCCGCTCAGCATTCGATGATCTGGGTCGGGCTCGATCTGCTGCCGGCGCGTGCGTGCGGAGGTGTGTTCGATGGCCAGTTGAATCGCCTCGGCAGCTCCCTCGGCGCGATGTCTCAATCCTGCGTCGAGCAACCGCCCGAACAGGCACCTCCTCTGGAAGACCAACAAACCGCCGCGCATCTGGGCGAGCGGGTGGCGCGACTGGCTCAGCGGATGGCTGGGGAGTGAAACCGCCTCAGCGGTTTTTCATGACCTGACAACGCCACGCAAACGGATTGATGCCTTCGCTGCGGGTGAAGATGTGGCAGAAGTGCGCCTGATCGCAGAAGCCGCATTCCAGGCTGATTTGCGTGAGGCTGTGGTTCGTCTGCTGGATCAACAGCTTGGCCCGGGCAATGCGCTGGGTGCGGATCCAGTCTTGCGGCGAGTACCCGGTGCTGCACTTGAACGCCCGGGAAAAATGGCTGCGTGACAGTGAGCAGGCGTTGGCCAGCTCGGTGACTTCAAGGCTGTCGCCGAGGCGTTCGAGGATCAGTTGTTTCACCAGCCGCTCGCGCTGCGGGCTGAGGCCGCCGGTGCTGGTCTTGCGGGGTTCGCTGGCAGGGGCGCGGGCGACGGTTTGCTGTAAGTGAGCCATGGCCAAGGTCCGTGTCGGTGGGGAACGCACGGTCAGCGCTTTCCCTCAGGTCAATAAAACAACGCTGCGCAGAGGGATTCATTGTTTGACGAGGGGCGAAGGCTGACGAGTTAAACGTTGTTAATTCCACCGTCGGCTGCAACTCAGCACACCGCTGCAAGTCCCCATGACGGGAAGCGGGCAGGATGGCGACGATTGGGGGCGGGCCATAAGGGGCCGCAGAATCGGGCTCGGGCGAGAGGATGCATATGAAAGGTTTGTTCAACGGCGCAATCGGCGTGGCGTTGGTCGGTGTGATGTCTAGCGCCATGGCGCAGGCACCGCAGGTTGGCACGCAGGCGCCGGGTTATTTCCGGCTGGCGCTGGGCGATTACGAGGTGACGGCGCTGTTCGACGGCTACAACGATTTGTCGCCGAAGCTGCTGCAGGGCATGAGCCAGAGCCAGATTCGCGCGCTGCTGGCCCGTCGCTCGATTGAAACGCCGGGCGTGCAGACCGCGTTCAATGCGTTCCTGGTCAACACCGGCAAACAACTGATTCTGGTGGATACCGGCGCGGGCCAGTGCATCGGCGCCACTGCCGGCCAGCTCTCGGCGAACATGCAGGCAGCGGGTTACAAGCCTGAGCAGGTCGACGCGATTCTGCTGACGCACCTGCACCTGGATCACGTCTGTGGACTGGTCGACGGCCAGCAACGGCCGATCTTTGCCAATGCGACGGTTTACGCCGCCAAGGCAGAAGCCGATTACTGGCTCGACCCGCAGGCCCTCGCCAAGGCACCAGCCGGCGCGCGGGAGTTCTTCAAGATCGCTCAGGACTCTACCGCGCCATACGTCTCCGCCGGGCGCTTCAAGACATTCGCGGCGGGCCAGTCGCCGTTGCCGGGCTTGGTCGAAGCCACACTGGAAGCCGGGCACACGCCGGGCAGTACCACCTACCGTTTTACTTCACAGAATCAGAGCATCGTGTTCATGGGGGATCTGGTGCACAACCTCGCGGTGCAGTTCGATCATCCTGAGGTGGCGATCAGCTTCGACGTCAACAGCCAGCAAGCGATCAAGAGTCGTAACGCTGTGTTCAGTGCAGCGGCGGCCAGCAAGACCTGGGTAACGGCTGCGCACTTGCCGTTCCCGGGCATCGGCCATATCACCGCGGTCGACAAACACTTCCAGTGGGTGCCGGTCGAATACGGTCCCTACAAACGCGCGGCCAAAGTACCGCTCATCGAGTAAAGTGCCCATCTTTCACGTCAGGCTCAAACAAGGAAAACGTGCTCCATGAACCGAAACGATCTGCGCCGCGTCGACATGAACCTACTGGTGATTTTCGAGGCACTGATGTTCGAAAAGAACCTGACCCGCGTCGCCGAAAAACTGTTCATGGGCCAACCGGCGGTGAGCGCGGCGCTGGGCCGCTTGCGCGATCTGTTCGACGATCCGTTGTTGCTGCGCAATGGCCGGGGCATGGAACCGACGGCGCGGGCGCTGGCGATTCTTCGGGAACTGCAACCGGCGATGGACGTGATTTCCGGCGCGGTCAGCCGGGCCAAGGAATTCGATCCGGCGACCAGTTGCGACGTGTTCCGCATCGGTCTGTCGGATGACGCGGAGTTCGGCCTGTTCCCGCCGCTATTGCGCCAGTTGCAGGAAGAGGCGCCGGGGATCGTGGTCGTGGTGCGCCGCGCCAACTACCTGCTGATGCCGACGTTGCTGGCCTCCGGGGAAATCTCCGTCGGCGTGAGTTACACCACCGATCTGCCGGCCAACGCCAAGCGCAAGAAACTGCGCGACATTCCCTGCAAGGTCTTGCGCGGCGACAACCGGCCAGGCCCGCTGACCCTCGACGAATACTGCGAGCGACCCCATGCGATGGTGTCGTTCTCCGGCGATCTGAGCGGCAACATCGACGTGGACCTGGCCAAGGTCGGTCGCAGCCGCCGGGTGGTGCTTGGCGTTCCGCAATTCAGTGGCTTGCGCGCGCTGTTGGCGGGCACCGAGATGATCGCGACCGTGCCGGATTACGCGGCGTGTGCGTTGGTCGAAGGCTGTGCGTTGCGGGCTGAAGATCCGCCGTTTCCCATCGATGCGGCGCAACTGTCGATGGCGTGGAGCGGGGTGCATGACAACGACCCGGCGGAGAAATGGCTGCGGTCGCGGATCAGTCAGTTCATGTCGGTGACGCTGGATATTCCGGTGGTTTAAGCGTGCCGTTCGTCTGAATCAACCCGCAACCTGTTAGTTCTGACAGTGGTGCGTGCTCGTCTTCCCGTGTTTGATGGGCCAATGCCGAAGCGGCCAGCTATCAAGGGAAGTGAATATGGACACGCCGATTCCTGCGCTCACCCGTGACGATCTGCCACCACTGGCAATTGAAGAAAGTTCGAAGGGTTTCCTGGTGCCAGCGGCCGCCCGGTACAACCTGACGGTAACAATCGACTTCCCTTGGTTGCCAGGGGACTTTATTACGATCAAGGTGGCAGGAACTCCAGGTCCCGGTTCCTATACGTCGCCGCGAATCCCGATCGGCGGATTCAAACGCCCTTTTACGACCCACATTGACACCACATTGGTAGCATTTAATCTCGGGCTAACTGTCAGAGCCTTTTACACGCTTCACCGTGGCACTGAACCGTCTGTGGAATCACAAACTTTGCCGCTTTACATACCGCTCATCGACCAACTTGATCTGCCCCTGCCGGTGATCAAGGAGGCAAGCGACGAAGGTGAGGGCACTCACCTGGATGTGAGCGAACTGGCTGAGGTTACATTGCGTATCAGGTCATGGCTGCTGAGCAGGCGCGAGCAGTTCTTCTGGCTCCGGCTTACAGGTGTGAAGCCCGACGGCAGTGTCTGGGAGGCCTGGTATTGGAAAGCACCGGAGAATGTCGTCGGTAATGGATTCAGTCTGGGATATAAAGAGGAAAGAGTCCCTGCTGCACCGCTGCAAGGTCTGCAAAATGGCAGCGTGCTGACGATGAGATTCTGGGCCGGGCTGCAAAACAGTCCGGATCTTTCCGAGGCCCAGGCATTTGCCCATCGGAACTACACCGTCAATACAGTTGCAACCAATACGCCCGGCATATCGTCGGTCACCGATGCCGAGGGTGAAGTCCCCGATGGCGCAGACACCCGCTACACCAGCGTTACCCTGAGCGGTAGTGGTTTCGGCGCGATAGACGTCTTTGATGGTCAAACTTTTCTGGACACCGTCAACGCAGTGGGCGGTATCTGGACCTATTTGGCAAAGGCACTGACCGGAGGCCTGCATTCGTTCACGGTTCGTTTGGCAGATGGCAGCGGGGGAACGTCCAGTCCGAGGCGAATCAAGGTCGTCATTCAGAACCTCGAGGTGACGATTGCCGAGGCGCCCGATAATGGCAATGTTGATCCGTTGGCGGTAGAGATGAATCTGACGGCTGTCGTGAATTACGACATGCAGCCCAACGACCGGATCAGAGTCCGCTGGACTGCTGCGCCGGGGACTCCGGCGGCGGGCTCACACACCACCAATACCCTCACAGCCGGCCCCACGCGTCCCAGGAGAATCCCTTTGCCGCTTACGCTCGTGGCGTTCAGCCTGGGCAAGCGGGTCACGGTCAGCGCCGAATATGATCGCGGCACGGCTCAGCCCGTGCCTTTGGGGCCTATTCATCTGAATGTGGGGATGATCCCGGCGGACCGGTTCATTCCTCCCGTTTTTCTCGAGGCCAATGGTACGTCGGACCTGTTCTTGGCCAGCGTGCAGGGCGGCGCAACCTTGCGCTTTGGTGTATGGCCGCATATTGCGAGATTGCAGTCACTCTGGCTGGATCTGGAGGGCGAAGACATCAACGGTGCCCCCCATAATCTCGCGATGTGGACGGGCAACGTCACCGTCAACCAGAGCTGGGTCTTCAATAACGGTTACAGCGTCATTGTTTTGTTCAGTTACTTGAAGGATCTGCGCCCCGGCAGCACGTTGACCCTGCGTTTCAGGGTCAATCTGGACACCGTCGCGAATTCGTCAACGGCTCAGGCTTTTGTCCTGCGTCAGTACACGATTCGATAGAGCGGGCGATCAAGAGCAAAGAGAGCACACCCATCCAATTTCCCCCCCGATCAATCATTGCACTATTCCCTGCAATGATTGATCGGGGGTGGGCCCATGAACGCTGTACAACGCAATGACCAGGCGCAAAACCTCGGCCTGCTGTTCCTGCGGGTGACCGGCGGGTTGTTTCTGCTGTTCGTCCACGGCTTGCCCAAGCTGCTGGACTTCACCGCGCAGCTGCAACTGATCGAAGACCCGTTCCACCTCGGTGCCCACCTCACTTTGATTCTGGCGATCTTCGCCGAAGTCCTCTGCCCGCTGCTGATCGTCGCCGGGGTGCTGGCGCGTCTGGCGTGCTTGCCTATTCTCTTTGTGCTGCTGGTGGCGTTGCTGCTCGTGCATCCGCAATGGAGTGTGGCCGAAGGGCAATTCGGCTGGTTGCTGTTGATCCTCTTCACCACTGTTCTGATCGCCGGGCCGGGACGGCTGGCGCTCAATGTTCGTTTGCCCGGAGTGCTCCGTTATGCCTGATGCCCAGACCCTGAAAAAACCGGGACCCGAAGAAACCGTGACGCTGATCGTCAAGCACCGGGTCAAGGCCGGTTTTGAAGCGCCTTACGAAGCCTGGCTGCGCAATATCGTCAGCGTGGCGGGGCGCGAAGAAGGGCATCTGGGCGTGGACGTGATGCGCAGCCAGCAGGGCGGGCTCGCACTGTTCACCTGCGTGCTGCGTTATTGCTCGACCGAGGCGATGCAGCGCTGGCTCGATTCGCCGCAGCGTCAGAAGCTGATCGATGAAGCGGCGCCGATGCTAGCCGACGGCGACCAGACCGAAGTCAACGCAGCCAACGAATTCTGGTTCACGCCGACGGCCGAGGCCGGCTCACCGCCACCGCGCTGGAAGCAGGCCGTGGTCACGCTGCTGGTGATTCTGCCGCACACCTTGCTGGTGCCGCTGATCTGGGGGCCGTTGCTGCAACTCAATGCCTTTCTCTCCAACTACGTGGTCGCCACGTTCCTGATCACCCTGACCATCGTGGTGTCGGTGGTTTACGTGTTCATGCCGCCGGTGACCCGTCTGTTCGCGCCGTGGCTGGAAGCCGGTCAGTCACGCAAAAAAACCGAATCCAATGCCAATCCGCTGCGCTGAAGCGGCGGGTCCGGGCTCCGTTTCACTTATCTCGAAGGAACTGCGATGAACGCCGATCTGATTCTGTTCAATGGCCAATTTCATACGGTAGACCGCGAAAAACCCCTCGCCAGTGCCGTGGCGATCAAGGACGGCCGCTTTGTCGTCGTCGGTAACGATACGCAAGCCATGGCCCTGCGCGGCGCCGGTACGCAAGTGGTCGACCTCAAGGGCCGCTGCGTGATTCCCGGCCTCAACGACTCGCACTTGCACCTGATCCGTGGCGGCTTGAACTACAACCTCGAACTGCGCTGGGAAGGTGTGCCGTCGCTGGCCGATGCGCTGCGCATGCTCAAAGATCAGGCCGACCGCACGCCGACCCCGCAATGGGTGCGCGTGGTCGGTGGCTGGAACGAATTCCAGTTCGCCGAAAAACGCATGCCGACCCTCGAGGAAATCAACCAGGCAGCGCCGGACACCCCGGTGTTCATCCTGCACCTGTATGATCGTGCGTTGCTCAACCGCGCCGCGTTGCGCGTCGCCGGCTACACCCGCGACACGCCGAACCCGCCGGGCGGCGAGATCGTGCGCGATGCCAACGGCAACCCGACCGGCATGCTGGTGGCGCGGCCGAACGCGATGATCCTGTACTCGACGCTGGCCAAGGGGCCGAAGCTGCCGCTGGAATATCAGGTCAACTCGACCCGCCAATTCATGCGCGAACTCAATCGCCTCGGCCTGACCAGCGCCATCGATGCCGGCGGCGGTTTCCAGAACTACCCGGACGATTATCAGGTGATCGAACAACTGGCCAAAGACGACCAGTTGACCGTGCGCATCGCCTACAACCTGTTCACCCAGAAACCCAAAGAAGAGCTGACCGACTTCCAGAACTGGACCGGCAGCGTCAAGTTGCATCAGGGCGATGACTTCCTGCGCCACAACGGCGCCGGGGAAATGCTGGTGTTCTCGGCAGCCGACTTCGAAGACTTCCTCGAACCGCGCCCGGACCTGCCGCAAACCATGGAACAGGAACTGGAGCCGGTGGTGCGCCACCTGGTCGAACAGCGCTGGCCGTTCCGTCTGCACGCCACCTACAACGAATCCATCAGCCGCATGCTGGATGTGTTCGAGAAGGTCAACCGCGATATTCCGTTCAACGGCCTGCCGTGGTTCTTCGACCACGCCGAAACCATCACCCCGCAGAACATCGAGCGGGTGAGGGCACTGGGCGGCGGCATCGCGATTCAGGATCGCATGGCGTTCCAGGGCGAATACTTCGTTGACCGTTACGGCAAACAAGCCGCCGAAGCCACACCGCCAATCAAGCGCATGCTTGCCGAAGGCGTGCCGGTCGGCGCGGGCACCGATGCCACGCGGGTGTCCAGCTACAACCCGTGGACCTCGCTGTACTGGATGGTCAGCGGTCGCACCGTCGGCGGTCTGGCGCTGTACGAAGAAGGTTTGCCACGCACCACCGCGCTGGAACTGTTCACCCACGGCAGTGCCTGGTTCTCGTCCGAGCAGGGCAAGAAGGGCCAGATCAAGGTCGGGCAACTGGCGGACCTGGCAGCGCTGAGCGCGGACTTCTTCCATGTCGAAGAAGAAGCGATCAAGTGGATCGAGTCGGTGCTGACCGTGGTCGGCGGCAAAATCGTTTATTCCGCCGGAGACTTCGAAGACCTAGGCCCACGTGCATTGCCGGTGCTGCCGGACTGGTCGCCGGTGGTGAAAGTCCCGGGCCACTGGCGCCCGAATTCGCCCTTGCAGGCCCAGGTTCACCAGTGCAGCGGCCCGTGCGCGGTGCATACCCACAGCCATGAAAAAGCGCGGATGTCGAATGCGCCGGTCAGCGATTTCGCCGGTTTCTGGGGCGCGTTCGGCTGCTCCTGCTTCGCGTTCTGATCCTTTTGAAAAAGCGCCGCTCTGTGTGAGCGGCGCTCCCCGCAACAACCATCCATCGAGGAGTTTCACATGAGCAACGTTCCTTACAGCCGCCTGAACAAAGACGATGCCGTTGTACTGTTGGTCGACCACCAGACCGGTCTGATCTCGCTGGTACAGGATTTCTCGCCGAACGAATTCAAGAACAACGTGTTGGCACTGGGCGACATCGCCAAGTTCTTCAACCTGCCGACCATCCTCACCACCAGCTTCGATTCCGGCCCGAACGGCCCGATCGTGCCTGAGCTGAAAGAGCAATTCCCGGACGCGCCGTTCATTGCCCGCCCTGGCCAGATCAACGCCTGGGACAACGAAGATTTCGTCAAGGCCATCAAGGCCACCGGCCGCAAGCAACTGATCATCGCCGGTGTGGTGACTGACGTGTGCGTAGCGTTCCCGACCCTGTCGGCCATCGCTGAAGGTTTTGAAGTGTTCGTGGTGACTGACGCTTCCGGCACTTTCAACACCACCGTGCAACAAGCGGCGTGGGCGCGCATGTCGGCTGCCGGCGCGCACCTGTTGAACTGGTTTGCTGTGGCTTGTGAGCTGCAAGTTGACTGGCGCAACGACATGGAAGGCTTGGCGAACCTGCTGTCGCAGCGTCTGCCTAACTACCGCAACCTGATCAACAGCTATACCAAGTTCACGGCCCAGTAATTGGCTGAACAAAATGCCCGCTGAAGAGCGGGCATTTTTTTTCGGTGTTGGTGAGTGTGTATTTTCACTTCGAAAACGAGCCCTCACCCCAACCCTCTCCCAGAGGGAGAGGGGGCCGACCGAGGTGGATGTGCGAAGTACATCGACCTGAGAGTCCTGAGCCGAACTTGGATTTTAACAGCACGAAAATCTGCTCCCTTTCCCCCTCGCCCCCTTGGGGAGAGGGTTGGGGTGAGGGGGTTGGATTTTGAAGTTAAAGAAGATTGAAAGCCCGGTGAATTATCGCTTCTGCAACCATCCCAAAAATCCACCTTTGCGAACCGGCACAGGCTTGGCCATCAACGCCAGCCGACTGTTCTGCTGCCGCACTGCCTGCAACTTGTTCAACGCCCGACCCACTTCACTGCGCTGTTCCATGCACTGGCGGGTCAGGTTCTTGTCGAGGCGATAAATGATCGACGACGTCAGCGCCGTGAACGTCGCCTGCGAAGGCGTATCCGCGAGGATGCTCTGTTCGCCCATGACCTCACTCGGCCCCATGCGCCCGGCCTCGGTGAAGCCGTTGCCGTCCGGTACGCTGGCGCTGACCACGCCGGTGGCGATCACGAACAGGCTGTCCGGGACTTCCTCCAGATTGAGCACTACCTGCCCGGCGCTGTACTGCTGCGCGACCATCGATTCGGCGAGGCGATCGCGTTCCTCATGGCTCAGCGAGCGGAAGATTTTCACTTCATCGAGCAAGGCGCGGGCGCGGGTCGAAGGTTCGATCACGCCGTCCGGGTGCCGCGAAATGCCAGCCGCTTCGAGATGGCGGTGGGCGAGGTCGAACAGTTGATTGCGCACCTCGCTTTTCTTGCCCAGTTCGGCGATGAACCCGCTGGCCACGTATTCCGACATTTCGTCGCCGGCCTCTTTCAGCACCGCTTTCGGCGCGGGCGTCAGCAACAGACTGCTGCTGCCTTGCAGCGTGCGCTCGAGGGCGTCGAGCACCCGGCGCGGGCGAATGTGGTTCGGCACCTTGATGCTGATCGACACGCCGTGCAGGTTGTTCGGGCGGCTGAGGTTGACGATCTTGGCCTTGGCCGCCACCGAGTTCGGCACCACGGCCAGAGTGCCGGTGCTGGACAGCAGGTGCGTGGCACGCCAGTTGATGTCGAGCACCTTGCCTTCGACGCCGTCGATGACCACCAGATCATCCACCTGATACGGCTTGGTGGTGTTAAGCACTATGCCGGAAAACACGTCGGCCAAGGTGCTTTGCAGCGCGAGACCGATGACGATCGCCACCACGCCGGAAGTCGCGAGCAGGCCTTTGACCGGCAGATCCAGCACATAACCGGCCGCCGCGACGATGGCCGCCAGAAACACCAGCGCCCCGATCACGTCCTGCAACAACCGGCCGCTGTGACCGATGCGGCGCATCAGGATCAGGCCGATGACTTCGGTCAGCACCCGCGCGGCGTACAGCCACCAGAGAATCCCCAGTGCCGTCGCCCCGAGTTGCGCCACCGGGTCATCGGCGAACAACGGCGCCTGCAACGGGCTGACACCGGCGTTGATGGCCAGTGCGTTGAAGCCCAGAAACAGCACCAGTCGCACAGCGACCCGTTGCGCGCGATGCTTGAACGGCACGAGATGCCAGAGCAGGGTGTCGAGCACCAGCAGCAGGGCGCTCCAGGACAGCAGGTGGGCAGAAAAAAGGCTCATGAGGTGAACTCCGGCGGGCACAAAAGAAAACGCCACACCCGAAGGTGTGGCGAGGGGTTGCACTCAGTTCAGATGGGTCTTGAGTTCCGCTGCGGCCTGGCGCACGGCGGCCTTCACCTCAGGGATTCCATTCAGCGGGTTGAGCAGGCCGAAGTCGTGAATCATCCCGTTGTAGCGCACCGAGGTCACCGGCACACCGGCCGCGTCGAGGTGGCGGGCGTAGCCTTCGCCTTCGTCACGCAGCACGTCGAACTCGGCGGTCTGCACCAGCGCGGCGGGCAGGCCCTTGAGCTGTTCGGCGCTGGCGTTGAGCGGCGAGGCATGGATCTGCGCACGCTCGGCCGGGTTGGTGGTGTAGTTGTCCCAGAACCACTGCATCATGCCCTTGGTCAGGAAATGGCCCTCGGCGAATTGCTGGTACGAGCCGTTATCGAACCCGGCGTTGGTCACCGGCCACATCAGCAACTGGAAGCGCAGGGCCGGGGTTTTCTGTTCCTTGGCCATCAACGCCACAACCGCTGCCATGTTGCCACCGACGCTGTTACCGGCCACCGCCAGGCGCTTGCCGTCGACCCCGATGTCCTTGCCGTGCTCGGCCACCCATTTGGTCGCGGCGTAGGCCTGATTGATCGCGGTCGGGTACTGCGCTTCCGGCGACGGCGTGTAGTCGACGTACACCGCGACCGCGCCAGAACCCACCACCAGATCACGAATCAGGCGTTGGTGCGTCGGGAAGTCACCCAGCACCCAGCCGCCACCGTGGAAGAACATGAACACCGGCAGCTCGCCCTTGATCTTGGCCGGACGCACCACTTTCAGATTGATCGTCTGGCCGTCGACCTTGATCGCCTTGTCGCTGACTTCAACGCCGGACAGATCAACCTTCACCGAAGCCTGGGCGCCGGTCAGCACCGCACGGGCGTCTTTCGGGCTCAGTTGTTCAAGTGGTTTGCCACCGCCGGCGGCGAGGGCGTCGAGGAAGGCCTGAGTGTTGTGTTCGACGCCAGTGCTTTCGGCGGCGAAGGCGTTGCCGATGGACAGGGCGAGGAGGGAAGCGGCGAGGGTTTTCTTGATGTTCATGTGCAAATCCTTTTTAAGTCGTTTGAGTTTTTATGCCTTGGGATCGGGCTGCTGTGGCGCTGGGCTTCAGGCCTCAGCAACACCGTGAGCACAGATTAATGAGGTGCCGGAAAGTGAAAAAGCGGCTATAAAGCGTTTAACTGTCAACCAGAGAGTGACAATGAACCCGTTCGAAGACATGCGTATTTTTTGCCAGGTGATGGACTCCGGCAGCTTCACGGCGGCGGCCGATCAATTGGGTCTATCCAAGCAGTTCGTCAGCCGTCGGTTGATGCAACTGGAGGAGCGCCTGGGCGTGCGATTGCTCAACCGTTCGACCCGGCGCCTGGACGTGACGCCGCTGGGCCAGAGCTATTACGAGTCGGCGCTGCGTTTGCTCGGTGAAGTGGAGTCGGTGGAGCAGGGCATCGCCGGGCAGACTGCTGAGCCGCGCGGGGCGATTCGCGTGAGTGCGCCGCTGTCGTTTGCGTTGGCCCATCTGGGCTGTCTGCTGCCGCCGTTTCTGCAGCGTTATCGCGAGGTCACGGTGGAGGTGGACTTGAGCGACCGGCCGGTGGATCTGCTGGGCGAGGGTTACGACCTGGCGCTGCGCATTGGCGTACTGGAGGACTCGACCCTGATCGCCCGACGCATCGCGTCAATCGAGCGAGTGTATTGCGCCAGTCCGGCGTATCTGGCCGAACGCGGTACGCCGGTCAGACCGGAAGATCTGCTGGGCCACGACTGTCTGCCTTACGGCCACGGGCGTTCGGTGCAGTGGCGGTTCAACGCGGGGCAGGGCAAGCCGCTGCTGGTGAATGTCACCGGGCGGATGCGCGTCAACAACGGTGAGTTGCTGCGGGATGCGGCGGTGGCGGGGATGGGGATTACCTATCTGCCGACGTTCATTGTCGGCGCGGCGCTGAAGGATGGGCGGCTGGTGCCGGTGCTGGATGAGTTTCGGCCGGAACCGCTGACGTTGTCGGCGGTGTATCCGCAGCATCGCCAGGCGTCGCGGCCGGTGCAGGCGTTGATCGAGTTTTTGCGGGAGCGGCTGGATCAGAATCATGTCGCTCTCTAGGTTTTGCGGTGAGCTGGTGGGCGCCGATGAGCCCTGTGGGAGTCGGGCTTGCCGCGATAGCGGTGGGTCAGTTAGTAATGCTTTAACTGACCAGGCCTCATCGCTGGCAAGCCAGCTCCCACAGGGATTGCGGTGTTTTCAGTTCGGGTCAGTTGGCGCGCTTGTCATCGCCAGGCTCGCCGCCGACGTGAACACCGCGATCATCACCGGGTTCGCCCGCGGCATGCAGGCCTCGGTCATCACCGATTTCGCCGGCACGATGTACGCCATGGTCGTCACCGATTTCACCAGCGCGATGTACACCGTGGTCATCGCCGACCTCTCCGGACCGATGCACACCATGGTCGTCGCCGGGTTCAGAATGCGTGCCGCTGCGACCGGATGACGCCGTGTTGCCGGAGTGGCCCGAGCCGTGGTCACTGCCGCTGTGGCCACTGTTGCCACCGCCGCCACTGCCACTGTTGCCGCCACTGCCGCTGCCGCCGTGACCACCACCATTGCCACCGCTGCCGCCGCCACCTCCATTACCGCCGCCACCACCTCCGCTGCCGCCGCCTCCATTGCCGCCGCCCCCGCCGTTACCACCTCCACCTCCACCCCCACCGTTTCCACCGCCGCCTCCGCCACTACCTCCACCACCGCCGCCACCACCACTTCCCCCATCCTTGGCCTGAACACTCGACACCCCGGACAGGCTGTCCGGAATCAGTACGGTAGACGCCGACAGGACTGCGCCGATGGCCATTGCGAGCACGAGCTTTTGAATGTGCATATCGTTCTCCGTCTTTGTTGTCTTGATTGGGAACGTGGATGTGGCTTGTTGCGTGTGATCCGACCCGTTCCCGAGGTCAGTGGATACTCGAAGCCAGTTCGAAGATCGGGATGTACATCAGGATCACGATCACCCCGATCAACAGGCCGATGAAAGTCATGAGCAGCGGTTCGAACAACCGCACGAACCACTCGATCCAGCGGCTGATTTCCTCGTCGTAGAAATCGGCGCTGCGTTCCATCATTTGCCCGAGGTTGCCGGACTGCTCGCCAGCGCGCAGCAGGCGCAGGGACACGGGCGTCACCAGCCGGTTGAGCTCAAGGGCAGTGGACAACGATTGCCCCTCGCGCACCCGCTCGCAGGCCTGGTCCAGCCGCGCTCGCGAGGCCACGGTGAGCAGGCCGCGCACCATGCCCATGGCGGTCACCAGCGGAATCCCGCCTTGCAGCAGAATCCCCAGTGACCGGTAAAACCGCGCCAGTTCATACATGAAAATCCGCTGGTGTACGGCGGGCAGTTTCTCCACCAGCCGATCCAGCCCACGGCGAAACGCCGGTTGTTTCTGCAGCACGGCGAGGGCGATGACGATTGTCGCCAACAGGCCGAAAAACTCACCCTGATGCGCATGCAAAAACATGCCGCTGCTCATCAGGATCTGCGACAGCCACGGCAGGTTCGAGCCCAGCCCTTCGAACACCAGGCTGAAGCGCGGCACCACGTAGCCCATCAAAAACAGCACCACGCCACCGCCGACCACCAACAACAAAAGCGGGTAGATCGAGGCGCTGACGATCTTCTGCCGCACTTCGTCCATGCGCTGGCGATAGCTCACGTAACGGCCCAGCGCATCGCCGACCGCGCCGGTCTTCTCGCTGGACTGTACCAGCGCAACGTACAACGGCGGGAACACCGCCGACAACTGGCCGAGCGCCTGGGAGAAGGATTTGCCCTCGTACAGCAGCCGCACCAGCTCGCTCAAGGTTTTGCGGGCGGCGGGGGCGGTTTCTTTTTCGGCCAGGCTTTCCAGCGCATCGATCAGCGGCAGGCCGGCGTTGAGCAGGGTGGTCAGTTCCTGGCTGAACAGCACCAGGTTGAAAGTTTCACGCTTGCTCAGGCGCAACGAACGCCAGTGCCTCTCGGCGTGCAGGCTGACCACGCGCAAGCCCTGATCCTCGGCAATGCGCCGCGCCTCGCTCTGACCCGGCGCCTCGACGCTCAGCGACACCACCCCGGCCTTGCCCACTGCTTTGAGTTGAAATCGCATGCCGTGTGCTCCGCTTATTGCCAGTTGGTGACTTCGGCGTTTTCGCCATCGCCGCCGGGCTGGCCGTCCTTGCCCATTGAGAGCAGGTCGTACTCGCTGTTTTCGCCGGGATAGCGGTAGGTGTAGTTACGCCCCCACGGATCCTGCGGCAGTTTTTTCTGCAAGTACGGGCCCGTCCATTTGGCTTCGTCGCTCGGTGCGGTCACCAACGCCTGCAAGCCCTGTTCGGTGGACGGGTAATGGCCGACCTCCAGCCGGTACAGGTCCAGCGCCTTGCTCAGGCCTTCGATCTGCGCCTTGGCAACCTTCACCTCGGAGCGCCCCAGCTGGGCGAAATATTTGGGCGCGACGATCCCGGCCAACAGGCCAAGCACCACCAGCACCACGAGCAGTTCGAGCAGGGTGAAACCGCGTTGGGCACGCGGACGAAAATGCAGCTTCATGATGACCTCCCGTGAGTGGCAGCCGTGTCGCCGAAAGGGCTTATGCAATTGCCATGCTCAGCCCCCGAAAATTCCGGCGGTCAGGCTGAAGCCCTTGTATTACGGGCTTTTCCAGAGTCGGCACAGTGCTTGCGTACGGCTGATCAACGACGGGTCAGTGGGGCATTTCCCCCAATTTTTCGGGGCCTGTCAGGGGAGGCCCAATGATCCATTCATTCACTGCAGGACTGCTCGGCTGCGTGCTGTCGGTCGGTGCCGCGCAAGCCGATGTCTTCGTTTCCATGGACGCCAAGGGCAGCTACGTGCTGTCGAACGTCCACCGTCCCGGACGCACTTACGAGCGGGTGATTCGCGAGGCCGATGCGCCACTGGTCAGCCTTGACCGGCAACCGCAATTGATCGCCAACCAGCCCTACGCCGAGCTGGTGTCAGCGGCGGCCAGCGCCAATCACCTGCCCGAGGCTTTACTGCACGCGGTGATCAAGTCCGAATCCAATTACAACCCCGGCGCCACCTCGCCCAAAGGTGCTGGCGGACTGATGCAATTGATGCCCGACACCGCCCGCGAGCTGGGGGTGAAAGACGTCTACGACCCCAAGGCCAACATCCAGGGCGGGGCCAAATATCTCAAACGCCTGATGACCCTGTTCGACAACGACATTGCTCTGGCCGTAGCGGCCTACAACGCCGGGCCTGACGCGGTGCTCAGCCGCGGCCGGGTGATTCCGCCCTTCGCCGAAACCCAGCGCTATGTCCCGAGCGTGCTGCGTCAGTACCGGCGCCTGCAGGGGCTGGCGGTGGATGCGCCGTTGTAAAGCTTTTTTTGAAAATCCAGCCCCGGCTTTCCCCACTATCGGGGCAAACCGATGGCCCCGGAAAAGTGGGGAATCGGGTGGGGAATATCCCCCGGGTTCTCAAGTGGTTTGTGTAACTGATTGAGATGAAAAGCAATTTTTTGTGGCACGCGGATTGCTCCAAGGGCTTTATCGAGAATCGTTCCCTGTGAGCATCCACTACGAGGTTTCCGATCATGGTTGGCATTCACCACGCACCGCCCCTGTTGAACTGGCTGCTGTTGCTGGTCTCGATGCTCAGCGTCGAACTGGCCAGCGCCGCCGTGCGCTGCGAGCGCAATCTGGTGGCCAATGTAGTCGCCTTCGATCAACCGCTGATGTTCAACCGCCTCGGTGCGCAGAATGCCAACGGCATGATGTACGCCTTGCGCCGCGATGTGGTCGATGAGCATGACGTCTCGCTGGCCTATGGCGGCAGCGCGGTGCCGGGCAAGGTCTCGCTGCGTGCGGACAAGCGTCCACGGCCGCTGGTGCTGCGGGTGGCCGCCGGTGATTGCCTGACGATCAACCTGCAGAACCTGCTCGATTACCAGGCCAACCCGAACAAGCATTTCGAAGGGCCTGAAGGCGAGGAGGGCACCGTGAACCCCGGTGGCGCCGATGCCTTCAAGGTCGACGAGCAGGTCGCCGACCGCCATGTCGGTTTCCAGGTCAACGGCCTGCAAGCGGTGAACAGCATCGACGACATTTCCTCCTACACCGGGCGCAACGCCAACACCCTGGTGCCGCCGGGCGCGAGCCGTTCGTACGTGCTGTACGCCGAGCGCGAAGGGGCGTTTGCCGTCAGCAGCCGTGGCGCGACATTCGGCGGGGAAGGCGCGGCCGGCAACACCGCCAATGGCCTGTTCGGCCAGGTCGTGGTGGTGCCGAAGTCGGGACGCACCTATCGCAACACCCTCACTGAAGAAGAAATGCGTCTGGCGACCACCGGCCGTACACCGGCCGGTCACCCGATCGTCGATTACCACGCCCGCTACCCGCAGCGCGAACCGTGGCTGCGTGAAGGCAAGGCCGGCACGCCGATCATCAGCATGGTCGACGGCAACGAAATCATCTCCAGCGAAAGCGACGCCATCGTCATGGGCAGCAACGCCGATGGCAGTTTTGCGCCCAGCACCTATCCGCTGGAATCTGTAGGCAAACGCAACCCGGCGATCCCCAACCGCCTCGAGCCGTTTCGCGATTTCGCCTCGCAGTTCCAGGACGAAACCGCCGCCACCCAGGCATTCCCCGCCTACTGGGCCGACCCGGTCATGGCCCATGTGCTGGAGCCGACCCGCGACTCGTTCATGATCAACTACGGTTCCGGGGGCATGGGCGCTGAAGTGGTCGCCAACCGCCTCGGCGTAGGGCCGATGCACGATTGCCTGTCGTGCGCCTACGAAGAATTCTTCCTCAGCTCGCACACCGTCGGCGACGTGGCGATGCTGGTGGACGTGCCGGCCAACACCGGGCTTGAGAACATCGCCCCTGGCCAGACACCCAGCGCCGATCAGGTCGGCGTCAAGGCCACCATGGCCCTGTATCCCTCGGAGCCTTCGAACGTCAACCACAGCTACATCGGTGACTTCGTCAAATTCCGCAACACCCATAACGGCCACGAACAGCACATCTTCCACCTGCACGGCCATCAGTGGCTGTTCAACCCCAACGACGACAACTCCGATTACGTCGACGCTCAAGGCATCGGTCCGGGCGCCGGCTATACCTACGAAATCGCCAACGGCGGCTCCGGCAACCGCAACCGGGTGGCCGGCGATGCGATCTATCACTGCCACTTCTACCCGCATTTCGCTCAGGGTATGTGGTCGATGTGGCGGGTGCACGATGTGTTCGAAGAAGGCACCCGGCTGGAAGTCTCGCAACAGGGCGCCGATGGTTATCACAGTGAACCTTACGCCCTGCGCAGCGGTAAACCGGCCGCCGGTGCCCGCGCCTTGCCGGATGGCGAGATCATTGCCGGCACGCCGATTCCTGCCGTCGTGCCGCTGCCCGGCAAAGCCATGGCCCCGATGCCGGGCAAAGTGGTGGTGGTGCCGAAAATCGGTGAAACCCTGGTCGCCGGCCACGATGACGACGATGAGGAAGAAGAGGGCGATGACGACGGCGAACACCACGGCGGTAACGGTGGTTCGCAAGCCATCGGTTCCCTGGCACTGGTTGATCGCAGCGAAGCCAACCGCAACGCCGACGGCAGCCTGAAAAACCCTGGCTATCCGTTCTGGATCGGCGGCATGGAAAGTTCGGTGGGTCAGCGTCCGCCAACCCCACCGCTGGACATGCTCGACGCCGCCACCGCGCAATCCTTGAAAGCCAGCGGCAAAGCGCTGTGGGCCAACCTCGACCCGAATCAGTCCGGCGGCTGGGACGGCGGCTTGCAGCGTCACACCCTCGACGGGGTATCGGCCGGAGGCGAGGCGCACACCGTGACCACCTCGCTGGACTTCTCCAAGGAAGTCACCCGCGCCAAACCGATTTACCTGCCCGAAGAGGGCACTGAAGTGGAACAGGCCGCGATGGCGTTCCACGCGAAAAAGGATCACCCAAGCTTTGCCTTGCTGCCCGGCAACCAGATCGTGGCCAAGGCCTTCCGCACCAACGGTGCCTTGCCGATTGCCGGCGCGCCGTACTACGAACCGTGCATGGACGACCGGCAAAAACGCCTGACCAGCAGCGCCGGCAGCGGTGAATTCGCCAGCGGCGATCGGCTGGACGGCATGTCCTTCGTCGGCGCCTCGACCTTCACCGCCGACCGGCCACGGATCTACAAGGCCGCCAACATCCAGTTCGACGCGGTCTACAACAAGGTCGGTTATCACTTCCCGCAAGCCCGGATTCTGGCGCTGTGGGAAGACGCCTGGCCGGTGATCACCAAGCAGCGTCCGCCAGAGCCGCTGGTGATGCGCATGAACACCTTCGACTGCGTGCAATACCAGCAAACCAACCTGGTGCCTGCCACCTACGAGATGGATGACTATCAGGTGCGCACGCCGACCGACGTGATCGGCCAGCACATTCACCTGCCGAAGTGGGACCTGACGGCTGCCGACGGTTCCTCCAACGGCTGGAACTACGAGGACGGCGTGCTCTCGCCCGGTGCCGTTCAGGAACGCATTCACGCGATTCGTGAATTCAACCAGTGCGAAGGCACCGACCCGCGCGACGGCACCCAGGCCTGCCCGAAAGCCAAGGCGCATCCGTTCTTCGGTCAGTTCGGGCGCAGTGACTGGATGGGCGCGCGCACGGCCATGCAACGCTGGTTCGTCGACCCGGTGGTCAACGCCAAGGGCGTGGATCGGGGGCTGGGCACCATCTTCACCCACGACCACCTCGGCCCATCGACTCACCAGCAGATCGGCCTGTATGCCACGGTGCTGGCGGAACCGGCCGGTTCCACCTGGTTCCACGCCGAAACCGGCGAGCCTCTGTACAGCGGCGCGCGGCAGGACGGCGGGCCGACCTCGTGGCAGGCGGTGATCAACACCGGCGACCTCGACGGCGACGGCAAGAACGACAGCTTCCGTGAGTTCTTCCTCGAATACAGCGACTTCCAACACGCCTATGAAGCCGGTGTGTACGTGGGCGCCGGCCCCAACGGCGTGCCGAATCCGCAAGCCTTCCCGGCCACCGCCGACAGCTTCCGCTACGCGATCAACCCGCCGGTGCGCAACAACGCCAGCACCCTGCTCGAAGGCGTGCTGGAAGTGCAGGGCGGTCAGGTGCCGGGCTGTCCGAGCCGGCCTTGCCCGCAAGCGATCTCCGTGGATGACCCCGGCATGTTCGTCGTCAACTATCGCAACGAGCCGCTGGCCCTGCGGGTTTACGACCCGAACAAGGTCGGCCCGGACGGCAAGCGCGGCATGCAGGCCGACGGCCTCGGCGGCGATCTGGCCTATGCCATGCAAAGCCGTACCGACCGGGCGATCCCGGCGATGAACCTGGCGCCGAACCTGGTGACGGCCGCCACCGGTCCGACTGGCGGCACCACGCTGTTCCCGCCGCACATCAACAAGGGCGGCAGCGAGCCGGGCGATCCGTTCACCCCGATGCTGCGTACCTACACCGGCGACAACGTGCGTCTGCGGGTGCATGCCGGCGGCCACGAGGAAGAGCACAACGTCACCCTGCACGGTGTGAAATGGCTGCAGAGCGGTTCCGGTTTCGGCAACAGCTCCAACTCCGGCTGGCGCGCCTCGCAGATGATCGGCATCTCCGAACAGATGGGCTTCATCGCACCTGTGTCGATGCTGTCCAGCTCTGCGGCGACCACCGGTGACTATCTGTACTCGATGGACGCTTCGATCGAAGGCTACTGGAGCGGGATCTGGGGCGTGATGCGCAACTACACGGCCAAACGCAATGACCTGTTCGCCATCCCCAACAACCCGAGTCCGGCGGGCATGCGCAACACCGTGGCGTTCGAAGGCAGTTGCCCACGGATCAGCGCCAACCCCAACGGCATCGGCACCCGGCCGACGGTGCAGCGCAACTATGAAGTGGTCGCGGCGCTGGCCAACGACATCCTCGGCAATTCGCTGGGCCTGAGCATCGGCGATTCGGCCGGGCTCGGTCAGCATGTCGGCGGGCCGCTGAATCCGGCGGGCGGCACCCTGGTGCTGAACTCGCGCACGGTGAGCATCCCGCAAGTGACCGTGACCGATCCGGAGGACGGCGAGACCATCACCATTGGTGGTCAGAGCGGGCCGCTGCATGATCCGACGGCGATCCTGTACGTGCGCAAATCCGACCTCGATCCGGTCAGCGGCAAGCTCAAACCCGGCATTCCGGTCGAACCGCTGGTGCTGCGCGCAGCGGCCGGGGACTGCATCAACATCACCCTGGAAAACCGTCTGCCGAGCGTGATGCCCGACCTGACTCAGACTGCCGTGATGCAGGGCATCGTCAAACGTGATCGCAACAGCGGCCTGGGCTCGACCACTTTCAGCAACAACCTGATGCGGCCGTCCAGCCACGTGGGTCTGCACGCGCAACTGCTGGCCTATGACATCACCAAGTCCGACGGTGCCAACGTCGGCGCCAACCCGATCCAGACCGTGCCGCCACGGTTGGGCAGCAGCGGCGCCTACCCGACCCGTACCTATCAGTACTACGCCGGGCACCTGGAGCGTGAAGGCAAACCAGTCACGCAACTGGGGCGCAGTGTCGACAACATCAACGCCACGGCCGTGGAGTTCGGTGGCCTGAACTTCACCCCGGCAGATGTGATCAAGCAACCGCAAAAAGGCTTGGGTGGGGCGATGAGCATCCTGCCGATCGGCGCGACCTGGGTCGACGATGCGCGCAAGGTCAACGCCACGGTCACCGCACCGGGGCAGACGACTTACCGCGACTTCGCGATGGTCTGGCACAAGGCGCTGAACACCCGCTGGGCCAATGGCCGGCCGGTCGAAGGCATCGCTGCCGAGGGCTTCGGTGTACCGACCGATCCGCAGGACAACTCGAGCATGGCCATCAACTACAAGACCGAACCGCTGTGGTATCGCTTCGGCCTCGCTCCGGATGCGCCGTTCGGCCATGCCGATGGCGCGGGTTACGGCGACATGACCAACGCACACATGGCCTACAGCAATGCGCTGGTGGGGGGCGATCCGCAGACACCGGTGCTGTATGCCAAACCGGGTCAGCCGTTCCGTACGCACATCCTGATGCCGAGCGGCGGCAGTCGCGGCACGACGTTCCAGCTCGACGGACACGTCTGGTCGCTCAACCCGTTCCAGGCCGAGAAGAGCGACACCGGCGGCTACCCGATGGGCACGCCGGGCGTGGGTTCGGTGCGCTTCGGCTACAACCCGATGTCGATGTACATCGGCGCTCACGAAAGCATCCTGCCGGCGGCGCACTTCAGCTTCATGATCCCGAGCGCCGGGGGCAGCAACGCGATACCGGGGGACTACCTGTTCCGCGATTACGGCGCCTATGGCAACACCTCGGGGCTGTGGGGATTGCTGCGGGTGACCAATGAGCCGGAGCCGGCGCCGCCTGCTCAGTAGCTGGAATGAAATGAGCCTGTAAATGCAAAAACCTGTGGGAGCTGCGGTTCGACGTTTCGACTTGCCAGCGATTGGCAGCAACTCGGTTCTGGATGGTGTGGCTGAAGCCGCCATCGCTGGCAAGCCAGCTCCCACAGGGGACGGCGGTGTTTCGGAAAATGTGTCAGGGGAGAGCGACATGAACAGGATCATCAACATCATCGGCGTCTGCCTGTTGGCAATGGTCGGCGCGCTGCTCACGCTGAGCGAGATTGCCCTGGCGCAAACCGGCGCCGGGCAGGTGCTGACCCGCGACGGCGTGTCGATCGCCTTCGATCTGAAGCCGCTGGCCAGCGACGGTCAGTTGCGTGAGGGCGAGTTCGCCGACGTGCAGTTTCGCGTCACCGACGGTGCGTCCGGCCAGCCGTTGTCCGGTGTGGCGCCGGGGGCGTGGATCGATCCGCAAGCCGTCGCCGCCGATCAGGCCCAGGGCCGTGACCAGAGCTGCAAGTCGCGGGTCGGCACGTTCCTCAAATCCAACATCGGCGCGCGGCCGCTGCTCGACCTCAACAGCTATTTCCTGCTGGTGATGAACCGCGATGCCAGCGTTTCGGTGGTCGATCCGTCAGTCTCGGTCGGCGGTATCACCAGCACCCTGGCGCGGATCGAACTCAAGCAGTCGCCGATGGACTGGGTCACGCCCAGGGACAACAAAAAGGTCTTCGTGTCGATGCCGACGGCGGGGGAAGTGGCGGTGATCGACAGCGAGCAATTCAAGGTGCTCGACTCGGTGGCCGCCGGCAGCCAACCGGTGCGGGTCGCGCTGCAACCGGACGAGCGTCTGCTGTGGGTCGGCAACAACGCGAGCAAGGCTGAAGAGTCCGGCGTTACGGTGATCGACACCCAGAGCCTCAAACCGCTGAAACACCTGGCGACCGGGCGTGGCCACCACGAGATCACGTTCAGCAAGGACAGCCGTTTCGCCTTCGTCAGCAACCGCGACGACGGCACCCTCAGCGTCATCGACGTCGCCAGCCTGAGCCTGGTGCAACAGGTCAAGACCGGCTCCAGCCCGTTGTCGGTGGCGTACTCGCCGCTGTCCGGCGCGGTGTACGTGGCCGACGGCAAGGACGGCACCGTCACCGTGATCGACAGCAACAGCCGCGCCGTACGCCGGGTGATCAAGCTGCAGCAGGGCCTCGGCCCGATGGACTTCAGCGCCGACGGCCGTTTTGGCGTGGTGCTGAACACGCTGGAAAACCGCGCCACGGTGATCGACGCGGCCAACGATTCGGCGATCCATGATCTGGAGGTTTCAGCCGAACCCTATCAAGTGGTGTTCACCCAGGCCTATGCCTACGTGCGCGGACTGGCCTCGCCAAAAGTCACCATGATCAACCTGTCTTCGCTGGGCGAAGGGCGTCAGCCGATTACTCAGGGTTTCGAAGCCGGGCCGCAGCCGCCACGGCTGGCCGGGGATCTGCCGCTGGCGTCGAGCCTCGCGGTATCGCGCGATGACAACGCGGTGTTCGTGGTCAACCCGGTGGACAACACCACCTATTTCTACGCCGAAGGCATGAACGCGCCGATGTCCGGTTACCCCAACCGGGGGCAAATCGCCCGCGCCGCGCTGGTGATCGACCGCAGCCTGCGCGAAGTGTCGCCGGGGCTGTACAGCGCCCGAGTGAAATTGCCGGCGGCGGGGCGCTTCGACGTGGCGTTCCTGCTCAACCAGCCGAACATCATTCATTGCTTCACCGCGCAGGTGGCGTCCGACGGCGCGCCGGAAAAACACCTGGGCGCGGCAAAAGTCGAGTTCTTGTTGGACAAGACCGCCGTGGCCCTCAACGACCCCTACGTGGTGCGCTTTCGCATCGTCCAGGGCAAACAGAAGATCCAGCGCAGCGGCGTGACCGACGTGCAGTTGCGTTACTTCCTCGCGCCGACTTCCCGGCCCCGTGAAGTGGCCGCACGGGAAGTCGCCGACGGCGTGTACGAAGCGCCGGTGACCCTCGACCGCAGCGGCGCCTGGTACCTGCACGTGCGCGCGGCCTCGCTGGGCGCGGGTTTCGACGACAAGACATTTGCCAGTGTCCGGGTGCTGCCCGGCCAGACTCAGTGATGAGGAAAAGACCATGAACCGATTTGCATCCCGTGGCCTGCTGACCCTGTGCCTGTTGGCCGTCGGTATCCAGCAGGCCAGCGCCCACTCGGCGGACGAGCATGCCGGCCACACCGCACCGGCCGCCAACAGCCAGGAGCACGCCCAGGTCAAGTTCGCCGACGTGCCGCTGCTCGACCAGAACGGCAAGACCGTGCACCTGGAACAGGATCTGGTGCACAACAAGATCGTCGTCATGAGTTTCATCTACACCAGCTGCACCACGGTTTGCCCGGTGGTCTCGTCGATCATGGGCAAGGTGCAGAAACAGCTCGGTGCCCGGGTCGGCGCGGAAGTGCAGCTGGTGTCGATCAGCATCGACCCGCAGCGCGACGACCCGAAACGCTTGCAGGATTACGCCCGCACCTTCCAGAAAGGCCCGGGCTGGAGCTGGCTCACCGGTTCGCCGCAATCGATCACCGCCACCCTCAAGGGCCTCGGCAGTTTCAGCGGCGACTTCAAGAATCACCAGCCGCTGATCCTCGTCGGTGACGGCAACAGCCGCCACTGGACGCGCTATTACGGCTTCACCGACCCGGCACTGCTGGCCAAGGAAGTCGAGAAACTCAGCGGCCTGCGCACCCACGCCAAACACACCGCGATTGCCATGGAGCAACAACCATGAGAACCCTGGACTGGATCACCCTGACGGTGTGTTTCTGGATTTTCAGCGCCATGGCCCTGGCCCACGAAGGCCACGAACAACCGGCACCGGCAACGACAACGACCAGCGCTGCGCCCGCACCGGTCAAAGGCACCCACGACGCGAAAACCTGGTTCACCGACACGCCGCTGCTGGATCAGAACGGCGACGTCCAGCGTTTCTACAGCGATGCACTGCACAACCGCGTGGTGCTGCTCAACGTGATTTTCACCAGTTGCAATGACGCCTGCCCGCTGATCACCCGCAAGCTCAAGGAAGTCCGCGAGTTGCTGGGCGACAAGGCCGACGGCATCACCTTCATTTCCCTTACCAGTGATCCGCTGCGCGATACGCCGGCGGTGCTCAAGGCTTACACCTTGAAGCAGGGCGCCGATGACCCTCACTGGCTTTTCCTCACCGGCGACAAGGCGCAGATGGACCTGGTGCTGGGCCGCATCGGTCAGATCGTGCCGACGCCCGAGCAGCACTCGACCCAGTTGATCGTCGGCGATGTGGCCAACAAACGCTGGAGCAAAATCCGTCCCGACGCCCCGGCCGCCGCCATTGCCCAGCGCTTGCAGCTGCTGACAATGCCCGTGGCCGGCCGCTGAGTCCGCGCCATGAACCTCGGCCGCGTCCTCGCCCTGATCCTGCTCGCTGGCTTCAGCCTCGGCGCAGCCGCGTTGCCGCTGACCGATGAAGAAAGCGCCGGCAAGCGCCTGTACCGCGAAGGCCTGTCCGCCAGCGGCGAGCCGATCATGGCGCGGGTCGGCGCGGCGGATGTGTTGCTGCCGGCCACCAGCCTGCCGTGCGCCAACTGCCACGGCGCCGATGGTCTCGGCCGACCCGAAGGCGGGGTGCGTCCGCCGCAGCTCAACTGGTCGCGGCTGACCAGCATCCACGGTCAGCAACAGATCAATGGCCGCAACTACCCGGCCTACACCGACAGCAGTCTGGCGCGGGTGATCCAGCAGGGCCGCGACCCCGGCAACAATCGCCTCGACCCGAGCATGCCGCGCTTCCTGTTGTCGATGAAGGATCAGCGCAATCTCACGGCTTACCTCAAACGCCTGGCCGATGACCGCGATCCGGGGCTCGATGACCAGACCTTGCATTTGGGCACCTTGCTGCCCAGCCAGGGGCCACTGGCCGAGGAGGGCGCTACCATCGCGGCGGTGCTCAACGGCAGCGTTGCGCGGATCAATCAGGCCGGCGGCATTCACGGTCGGCAGTTGCGCCTGACCGTGGCCGATCCCGGCCCGGATCGCGCCAGCGCCGAACAGGCCCTGCAACGGCTGATCGAGGAAGAGCAAGTCTTTGCCCTGATTGCACCGCTGGCCCCGGCGCTGGACAGCGAACTGGCGCCTCGTCTGGAGCAGTCCGGCGTGCCGCTGATCGGGGCCCTGTCGTTGCTCGGCCCGGTGCAGGCCAGCCCACAGATTTTCGAGCCGCTGCCGGGCCTGCGCGAGCAACTGATCGCGCTGGCCGATTACGCCACCGCCAGTTTGCGAGTGCTGCAAGGGCCGACGCTGATTGCCTATCCCGATGACCCGGCCCAGGTGCTGGCGGCACAGGTCCTCGGCCAATATCTACAGGATCACGGCTGGGAAAAAGTCCATCTGCAGGCCTACGACCCGGCGGCGGACAGCTTGCCGCTGGGCTCGCGCTCAGTGTTCTACCTCGGTAGCGGCGGAGGTTTCAGTCGGCTGGCGGCCGGATTGCAGAATGCCGGGCAGGTGCCGTACCTGTTTGCTGCGTCGAGCCAGGTGGCGGGGGATTTGTTGCAGGTGCCGGAGGGTTTTTCCCGGCGGGTGTTTCTGGCGTATCCGTTCGTGCCCAGCGACTGGACCCAGGCCGGGCGCATGGCGCTGACGCTGTTGCGCGAGCATCAAGGCCTCGGCGCCCAGCACGCGGTGCTGCAAGTCGGCGCCTACGCCTCGATGCTGTTGTTCAGCGAAGGCATGAAGCAGGCCGGCCGCGACGCCAGCCGCGAAAAACTGGTGGCGGCGCTCGAAGGCCTGCACGACTTCGACACCGGCCTGACCCCGCGCCTGAGCTTCGGCCCCGGCCGACGATTGGGCCTGAGCGGGGCGCACGTGGTCACCGTTGACTTGCCCGACCAGCGTTTTTATCTGGTCGCTCCCTACAAACCGATTATTGCCACGCCCTGACCGGAGGCCCTGATCATGAAGCTCAAAACCCTGTGTTGGCTGCTGACAGGCTGGTTGTCGGTGGGAATGGCGAACAATGAACCGGTGGCCGCCCGGGTCAACGGCGAGGCGATTTCCGAGTTTCGCCTGGAACGTTTTTTCGCCGAGTACCTGGAAGATCAGGGCCGCGCCGTGGCGAGCATCCGCAACCCCAAGGCCTATAAACAACTGCGTCAGGCCGCGCTGGACACGCTGATCGACAAGGAACTGCTCTGGCAGGAATCGCGCAAGCGCGGGGTGAAGATCGATGAGCAAACGGTGCGCGACCAGATCGAACGGACTCGTACCGCCATCGGTGGCACCGACAAATTCCTCCAGCGTTTGCAGGACGCCGGTTTCGATGAGGCCTCGTTCACCGAGTACACCCACCGCGAACTGGCGGCGCAGCGGATGTTCGCCGAGCTGACCCAAGTCCAGGCCCCGGACGAGCAAACGGTGCGGGCGTTTTTTGAGGAACACCGCGCTGAAATGGGCGCACCGGAGCAGGTCCAGGCCCGGCACATTCTGATCAAGGTTGCCGGCGATGCCGATGCCGCCACGGTTGAAGCGGCGCGGCTACGCTTAGAAGAGTTGCGCGCAGCTATCGTAGGGGGGCAAACCTTTGCTAGCGTCGCGCAATCGGGATCGGAAGATGTCACCGCCAGCCAGGGCGGGGACCTGGGGTATTTCGCCCGTGGGCAAATGGTGCCGGCGTTTGAAACGGCGGCGTTTGCCCTCAAGCCTGGTGAAGTCAGCGAAGCGGTGCGCACACCGTTCGGCTGGCATTTGATCTTTGTCGAGAACCACAAGGAGGCGGCCGATGTCCCAGAGGAGCAAGGGCTGGAAACAGTCAGGGCGTACCTCGCCCGACAGCAACAGACCCAGGCTCGTCGTCAGGTGCTCGCGCAATTACGGGCAGAGAACAGGATCGAACGAATTGACGACGACTGAAGGTTCCCCCCCAATAGTGGGGAATGGCTTCGATGCCCATTCAGGTGCTTCCCCGTTTCTGGGGAACGGGGTACCGGGACGAGCGGGCATTTCCATTCAATTCAAGGACATGAAGACAAAAAATTACCGGCATTCAGCCTGGCATGAAGTGTGCGTTACCTCTTGTGAGGCGCACTCCAGCAGGTTCGGGTCATTGAATTTCAATTGCCGGCACTTGAGGTTTCAGGGAGTCCACCTTGGTTAACAAAGTACTGGTTGTCGAAGACGAACAGCTGCTTGCACAGAACCTTCAGGATTATCTGTCGGCGCAAGGGCTGGAAGTCCGGATTGCACATGACGGCGCAGAGGGAATCGGCCAGGCCGAGACTTTCGCCCCCGACGTGCTGGTGTTCGATTACCGCTTGCCCGATATGGAAGGGTTCGAGGTGCTCGACGCGGTCCGCCAGAACAGGACGTGTCATTTCGTGCTGATAACGGGTCACCCGACCGCTGAAGTCTGTGAGCGGGCGCGGCAACTGGGGGTCAGTCACATCCTGTTCAAACCGTTTCCTTTGGCGGAACTTGCCCGAGCTGTCTGCGACCTTCTGGGGATCCAGCGCGAAGCGAAACCCGGTGCGAGCCCATCCGAAGGCTTTGTCGAACGACGCCAGAGCAGGACCGAGAGCTTCCCGTTGCAGTTGTACGATGGCAGTTGGGTGCTGGCGGACCGCCGACGAAACCGGTCGGAGGTCATGGCACCGGACGACGATCAAATGCTCACCGGGGAGTAATGGCGCGATAGACGTTCCGGCACTCGCCGAATTCGCCTCCCGCGCCGTCAGGGCCTCAAGCCCCGGGTGTTGGAGAGCAAGCCATGGATCGTCTGTCCGTTGTCGTCGAACCGCTGTCGGTCAATCCTCCACAGGAGGCACAGACCCCGCCACGCTTTTCCAGTGAGCAACTGGCCCAGGCTCGGGCACGGGCCAGCACTTCCGGAGAACGGGTGCTCGATGCACTGGCCGTGCTCTGTGAACTGGCGCCGATGCCGTTCATTGCCAGCCTCGGCGCCACCCTGCATTACCCGGTGCTCGACACCGACACGCTGTTTCTGGCGAGCCCGGTGTTCGACCGGGTCACCCTCGCGCAATGCCTCAAACGTGAATTCATCCTGCTGCGCCACAACGACGAAGTCATCGGCGTGTTCGCCGACCCCTTCGACACGTCGCGCCTGGCCTGGATCGACGAATGCCTGCACGGCGCGCCGCTGTACCTGGTGCACGCCGACGACCTCAAGGCCTATCTGGCCCGCCACGAAGAAAGCTTCCACGCCGTCGAATCGCTCAACGCCCAGGCCGACGCCGGCAGCGAGACCGACACCCTGCAAAGCCTGTCGCTGACCAGCATCAGCGAAGACTCGAGCGTGGTGGTGAAACTGGTCAACTCGACCCTGTACGACGCGCTGAAAATGCACGCCAGCGATATCCACCTCGGCACCACCGGCCAGGGCCTGGTGATCAAGTACCGGATCGACGGCGTGCTGAACAACATCGGCAAGATCCAGGGCAGCGAGTTCGCCGAGCAGGTGATCTCGCGGGTCAAGGTCATGGCCGAGCTGGACATCGGCGAAAAACGCGTACCGCAGGACGGTCGCTTCAAGATCGGCATCAGCGGCCGGCAGATCGACTTCCGGGTGTCGATCATGCCGAGCATCTTCGGCGAAGACGCGGTGCTGCGGGTGCTGGACAAACAGGATCTGGCCGACAAGGTCTGCGGCGTGCAACTGCAAGCGCTGGGCTTTGAAGACGAAACCCTGCGCCAACTGCGCCGCCTGGCTGCCGAACCCTACGGCATGGTGCTGGTGACCGGCCCCACCGGCAGCGGCAAGACCACCACGCTGTACGCGATGATCACCGAGATCAACCACGGCGTGGACAAGATCATCACCATCGAAGACCCGGTGGAATATCAGCTGCCGGGCGTGCTGCAAATCCCGGTCAACGAGAAAAAGGGCCTGACCTTCGCCCGTGGCCTGCGCTCGATCCTGCGCCACGACCCGGACAAAATCATGGTCGGCGAGATCCGCGACCCGGACACCGCACAGATCGCCGTGCAATCGGCGCTCACCGGTCACCTGGTGTTCACCACCATCCACGCCAACAACGTGTTCGACGTGATCGGTCGTTTTACCCAAATGGAAATCGACCCCTACAGCCTGGTCTCGGCGCTCAACGCGATTCTTGCCCAGCGTCTGATCCGGCTGGTGTGCAGCAGTTGCAGCACGCCGGTCAACCCGAGCGATGAAGAGCTGCGCGCTTCGGGCCTCGACCCACAGAAAGTCGATCACTACCACTTCGTCCACGGCAAGGGCTGCGGCCACTGCCGGGGCAGCGGCTATCGCGGCCGCACGGCGATTGCCGAGCTGCTGCACCTGGACGACGAGCTGCGGCAAATGATCGTCGAGCGCCAACCCATCACCCAGATCAAAGCCCTGGCCTGCGCCCGTGGTTTGCGCCTGTTGCGCGAATCGGCGTTGGAGCTGGTGGAGCACGGTCGGACCACGCTGGAGGAGATCAATCGTGTCACTTTTATCGCGTGATCAATTCATCGCCGTGCTCGGCGCCAGCGGTGTCGGCCTCGGCCAGCGCCGGGGCAGCGACACCCTGTGGCTGGGCAGCGTCGGCTACATCGACGAAGGCTTTCAGAGCTACGCGGTGGCGCTGGACACCCTCGACCGTCTGCTCGGCGAACACACCCGTGCCGGTGCCGAGCTGAGCGTGGTGATCTCCGGCCACTTCAGCCGTTTCTGCCTGGTGCCGTGGAGCGAGCAGATCAGCAGCCCTGACGAACTGCGCGGCTTCGCCCAACTGTGCTTCGAAGACCTGTTCGGCGCACCGACCCAACCGTGGAGCCTGGTGCTGTCGGCCGAGCCGGCCGGGCATGACCGGATCGCCAGTGCCTTGCCGCAGGATTTGCTGGAACGCCTGCGCACGCTGGTTACGGGGCGCGGTCTGCGCCTGCGTTCGGTGCAGCCGTACCTGATGACTGCGTTCAACCGCTTCGACAAAAGCCTCGATGCCGGTGACTTCCTGTTCATCGTCGCCGAACCGCAACGCAGCGTGTTGCTGCTGGCAAGGGAAGGGCGCTGGTCGTCGGTGCGTTCGGTGGGCGGCAGCGACAGCGATGCGGCACTCAGCGCGTTGATCGGTCGCGAACGGCAACTGCAAGCCTCCACCAGCGAACGCGCCTTCAACGTTTATCTGCACGCCCCGGCGCGCCTCGATGCGCAACCGGATGTGGCGGGGGTGCACCTGCGCACCCTCGAAGACAACTCGATGACCGTGCGTGACGCCTTGTACGTCATGTCCCGGGCGGTGGCCTGACATGCGCGCCTTGAACCTCGACTTCCAGCCACGTCCGCGTTCCGGCCCGTTGGGCTGGAGCCTGCTCGGCGGCGGTGTATTACTCGCGCTGGTGTGCTTCGGCCTCCAGCAGCACCTCGGCGACCAGGCCGAACAGCAGCAAGGTCACTTGCAGCACACCCAGCGCCAGCTCACCGGCGACAGTGGTAGCAAGACAACGCTGAGCCCGGCGGAAACCCGCGAGCAGGCGCAGAACCTCGCCGAAATGCGCAAGGTCTCGCAGCAACTGCGCCGGCCCTGGGAACGCCTGTTCGCCATGCTCGAAGCCATGCCGCGCGACGACATCGCCTTGCTGACCCTGACCCCGGATGCCCGCAAGGGCCAGGTGCGGATCAGCGCCGAAGCCCGCGATCTGCAAGCGATGCTGGATTTCCACAAACGGCTGGAGGCCAGTGACGAGCTGTCCGACGTGTCGCTGCTGAGCCATGAAATCGTCGTCAAATCGCCGGAGCAACCGGTGCAATTCAACCTGTCGGCGACCTGGGAGATAGGCGATGCGAATCCCTAGACTGATCGTTCACGAATACCTGCAAGGCCTCGGCGTTCCGGGCCTGGCCGGTCTGGCACTGCTGCTGGTCACGCTGGCCTGGGCACTCGGCGGTTTGCTGCCTGGCTGGCAATCGCTGCAACAGCTCAGCCAGCAAACCCAGGAAGCCACCGAGTACCTGGCCAAGGTCGAGGACGGCAGCATCGCGCCGCCCGTGGTGCCGCAACGTCAGCTGGATGATTTTCGCAACAAGCTGCCGGCCCAGCCGCAAGCCACTGTCGCCATCGACCGCATCTACGCCCTGGCCGCGCAGGAACACATCACCCTGGCGCGCGGCGAATACGCCCTCGGCGTCGATCCCAAGACTCATCTGGCGCGCTACCAGATCCTGTTGCCGGTGCGCGGCAGCTATCCGCAGCTGCGCCGTTTCCTGCACGCCTTGCTCGGCCAGTTGCCGGCGGTGGTGGTGGAAGACGTCGAGTTTCAACGCAAGAAGATTGCCGACACCGACCTCAGCGGCCGGATCCGTATGACCCTCTACCTGTCGAGGTCGTGATGGACACCAAACGCATAACCGGCTGGGTGGCGTTCTTCGGCGTGGCGGCGGCGCTGGCCTGGTTGCCGGAATATTTCTCGCCGAGCGACGAGGCGGATTCGACCGAAGTCGCCGTGGCCAGCCCGGTCAAAGCCAGCGCCCGTGGCGCCTTGCCCGCCAGCAGCGCCAAGGCGAATGCGGCGCCGATCAAGGACCTGAGCCCGGCCGGCGACCTGTTTGCGAGCAAATCCTGGAAGGCCGCGCCGACCCTGGCGACGGTCACCGAACAAGCGATCAACCCGACCCCGGTGGTGCAAGCCCCGAGCCTGCCACCGGTGCCGTTTCAGTTCGTCGGCAGGCTGCATGACCGCAGCGACCTGCAGGTGTTCTTGCAGGACGGCGAGAAAATCTACGTCGTGCGCAGCGGGGATGTGATCGACGACACCTGGAAGATTGCGGCGATTTCCGATGTGGAACTGAGCCTGGTCTACCTGCCTTTGCATTTGTCGCAGACCTTGTCTGTGGGGAGTACGCAATGAACAGATCCCGTTTGCTGATGAGCCTCGGCCTGTGTGCCGGGCTGGCCGCGTGCAGTTCCGCGCAGGTCGCCAACAAGGAAGCCGCCGACCTGATCGATCAGGGGCAGTACGAGGCGGGCCTGGCCCGGATCGAGGAAGGCTTGCGGGAAAATCCGCGCGACACCGAGCTGCACCTGCTGCTCAACAGCGGCCGGGCCAAGGCGATCACCGCGCTGCTGACCTCCGGCGACACCGACCGCGCCCGTCGCGATTTCGCTTCGGCCCGCACCGCCTACAGCCGGGTGCTGACCATCGAGCCGAACAACCGCCGCGCCCAGGATGCCCTGCGCCAGCTCGACTACCTGCGCAGCATGGACGAGAAGCTGGAACTGGCCCGTGGCGACCTGCGCCGGGGCGACATCTACGGCGCCGACCGTCAGGTCAAACAGATCCTCGAACTCGACCCGAAAAACGATGGCGCGCTGGAGCTGCAAGGCAACATCCGTCTGGTGCAGAGCCGCAACGTGATCCAGTACCCGCAACTGCGCACCCGGCTCGATCGCCCGGTGACCCTGGAATTTCGCGACGCCAACCTCAAGACCATTTTCGAAGTGCTGTCGCAGGTTGCCGGCCTGAATTTCATCTTCGACAAGGACCTGCGTCCGGACATGAAAGCCACGATCTTCGTGCGTGACGTGCGCATCGAAGACGCCGTGCAACTGCTGTTGCAACAGAACCAACTGCACCAGAAAGTGGTGAACGAAAACACCTTGCTGATCTTTCCGGACTCGCCGCAGAAGCTGAAGGATTACCAAGAACTGGTGATGCGCACCTTCTACCTGACCAGCATCGACGCCAACACCGCGCTGAACATGATCAAGACCATGCTCAAGACCCGCGACGTGTTCGTCGACGAACGCCTGAACACCCTGACCATGCGCGACACCGAAGACGCCGTGCGCATGGCCGAGAAACTCCTGCAATCGCAAGACCAGTCCAACCCCGAAGTGGTGCTGGAAGTGGAAGTGATGGAAGTTGCCACCCAGCGGATTCTCGACTTGGGTCTGCAATGGCCGAACACCTTCGGCGTGGTCAACAGCGACGGTTCGGCGGTGACCATTCTCGATCAACTGAAGGGCATCAACTCCAGCCGGATTTCGATCTCGCCGTCGCCGCAAGCCAAGATCAATGCGCAGGACAACGACATCAACACCCTGGCCAGCCCGGTGATCCGCGTCAGCAACCGCGAACAGGCGCGCATCCACATCGGTCAGCGCGTGCCGATCATCAGCGCCACCTCGGTGCCTTCGACTCAAGGCCCGGTGATCACCGAAAGCGTCACCTACCTCGACGTCGGTCTGAAGCTCGAAGTGCAACCGACCGTGCACCTGAACAACGAAGTGGCAATCAAGATTGCTCTGGAAGTGAGTAACGCCACGCCGCTGGAGCCGACTCGCCAAGGGACGATTCCGGTGCAGGTCGACACCCGCAACGCCCAGACTTCGCTGCGTCTGCATGACGGCGAAACCCAGATCCTCGCCGGCCTGATGCGCAACGACCACGGCGCCACCGGCAACAAGATTCCGGGCCTCGGCGACATTCCGGGTCTGGGTCGGTTGTTCGGCAGCAACAAGGACACCATCGGCAAATCGGAACTGGTGCTCTCGATCACCCCACGGATCGTGCGCAACCTGCCGTACCAGAGCCCGTCGGACATGGAATTCCCGACCGGCACCGAAACCAGCATGCACATCCAGGCGCCGGATCGCTCGCAAAGCTACTCGATGCCAGCGCCTGCCGCGCAGCCTCGTGCAGTCGGTGAAGCGGCCGTGGCCACCACCCGTGTAACCGTCGAGAAGCCTTGATCATGAACGCCTCCCAACGCGGTTTTACCTTGATCGAAGTCGTGGTGACGCTGGCCCTGATCGGCCTGCTGGCCGGCATGGCCGCGCCGCTGACCGAGACCCTGGTACGGCGTGGCAAGGAGCAGGAACTGCGCACCGCGCTGTATCAGATTCGCGATGGCATCGACGCCTACAAGCGTGCCTTCGATGCCGGCTACATCGAGAAATCCCTGAACAGCAGCGGCTATCCGCCGAACCTGAAAGTGCTGGTCGAAGGCGTGCGCGACGTGCGCAGTGCCAAGGGTGCGAAGTTCTACTTTCTGCGCCGGATACCGCGGGATCCGCTGGTGCCGGCCAAACGTGACGACAACGGCGGTTGGGGCCTGCGGGCCTACAACAGTTCGGCCCAGAACCCGCGCGATGGCGAGGACGTGTTCGACGTCTACTCCCTCGCCCGGGGCCATGGCCTCAACGGCATCGCTTACCGCGAGTGGTGATTCTCATGCGCCGGGAAAAGGGGTTTACCTTGCTCGAGCTGATGGTGGTGATGGCGATTATCGCGACCCTGATGACCATCGCCTTGCCACGCTACTTCAACAGCCTCGAGGCCTCGAAAGAGACCACGTTGCACCAGAGCCTGTCGGCCATGCGCGAGGCGCTGGATCACTATTACGGCGACACCGGGCGCTATCCCGATTCCATCGAACAACTGGTGGAAACCCGTTACCTGCGCAACGCGCCACTGGACCCGATCACCGAACGCAATGACCAATGGGTGCTGATCGCTCCGCCGGACGGTGTGGCGGGCGGCGTCGCCGATATCAAGAGCGGAGCTACCGGGAGGGCGCGTGATGGCAGCCAGTATTCCGAGTGGTAAGCACGTGGAGCAGGGTGGGTTCACCTACCTGGGCGTGCTGTTCCTGATCGTGATCATGGGCATGGGCCTGGCCAGTGCCGGCGAGTTGTGGTCGACCGTGTCGCGCCGCGATCGCGAGAAGCAACTGCTGTGGGTCGGCACCCAGTACGCCCAGGCGCTGCGCAGCTACTACCGCAGTTCGCCGGGCCTGGCGCAGTACCCGAAAGAACTGGTCGACCTGCTGCAGGACGAGCGTTTTCCGGAAGCCCGCCACCATTTGCGTCAGCTCTATCCGGACCCGATCGGCGGCGGCGAATGGGCACTGCAACGGGGTTTCGACGGACGCATCACCGGCATCAACAGTGCCTCCACCGAGGTGCCGTTGAAGCAGGCGGACTTCCCGTCGCAGTGGTCGGATTTCGAAGGCATGCAGCGTTATTCGGACTGGCAGTTCGTGGCCGAGAAAGCCTTCCTTGATGGCACAAACGGCCCTGCCAAAGGCCAGTCATCGCTGCCGCAGGCGTCGCAGCCATGAGCCGCCACGTGTGGTGCGCGTTGATCCTCGCGGCCGTGGCGTCTTTCGCCAGCGCCAGCGAAGAAGACGAAATGATGGGCTTCATCGTCGACGACACGATCTCGCACATCGGCCACGACTTTTACTACTCGTTCAGCGAGCGCCTGCGCGACACCAGCCGCATGGATTTCAACCTGGTGGTGCGCGAGCGCCCCGACGCGCGCTGGGGGAGCCTTGTGACCGTCGAGTATCAACAACGCCTGGTGTATCGGCGCTTCCTGCCGCCGAACACCGTGGAACTGAAGGACGAGGCCTACGAGGCCGCCGACTCGGTTCGACTGGAGGTCGTCCGGCGCAAGCTGGAAGCCTTGTTGCAGGACACCACCGACCTTGAGAAGGACGAACTATGAACACGACAACGTTCTCACGGCGCAGCGGATTCTGGATCTCGGGGTTGTTGATCGGGCTTGCCAGCGCTGCTGCCGTCCAGGCCACCGAACTGGTCTACACGCCGGTCAACCCGTCGTTCGGCGGCAACCCGCTCAACGGCACCTGGCTGCTCAACAACGCCCAGGCACAAAACGACCACGACGATCCGGATCTCAAGAAACGCTCGACGGTGGCCGGCACTTCGGCACTTGAACGCTTCACCAGTCAATTGCAGTCACGGTTGCTGGGGCAACTGCTGGACAACATCTCCACCGGCAACACGGGGAGCCTGTCCACCGACGCTTTTATCGTCAACGTCGTTGATGACTCGGGGGCTCTCACGATCGAGGTGACCGACCGAGCGAGCGGCGAAGTTTCCGAAATTCAGGTGAACGGCCTCAACCCATGACGGGATGACGGTTCCGGGGAGTGATGGACATGAAAAAAATAATTGCGCTAGGGCTGATGTTGGCAGCATTACAAGGGTGCAGTCTGCGCGAGCCGATGCCGGCCGAGCAGGACACCGATACCCCGACCCTGACCCCCAGGGCCTCCACTTATTACGACTTGCTGAAAATGCCACGACCCAAGGGCCGGCTGATGGCGGTGGTGTACGGCTTCCGTGACCAGACCGGGCAGTACAAACCGACCCCGGCCAGTTCCTTTTCCACCAGCGTCACCCAGGGCGCAGCGTCGATGTTGATGGACGCGATGCAGGCCAGCGGCTGGTTTGTGGTGCTTGAGCGGGAAGGGCTGCAGAACCTGCTGACTGAACGCAAGATCATTCGCGCTTCGCAGAAGAAGCCGAATACGCCGGTGAACATTCAGGGCGAGCTGCCGCCGTTGCAGGCGGCGAACATGATGCTCGAGGGCGGGATCATCGCTTATGACACCAACGTGCGCAGCGGTGGGGAAGGGGCGCGGTATCTGGGGATCGATCTTTCCCGCGAGTATCGGGTGGATCAGGTGACGGTGAATTTGCGTGCGGTGGATGTGCGTAGCGGGCAGGTGCTGGCGAACGTAATGACCAGCAAGACGATTTATTCGGTGGCGCGCAGTGCGGGGATTTTCAAGTTTATCGAGTTCAAGAAGTTGCTTGAGGCTGAGGTGGGGTATACGACCAATGAGCCGGCGCAGTTGTGTGTGTTGTCGGCGATTGAGGCGGCGGTGGGGCATATGGTGGCGCAGGGGATTGAGCGGCGGTTGTGGCAGGTGGCGGGGGATGCTTCTACGCCTTCGCAGGATGATGTTTTGAATCGGTACCTGACTCAGAACAAGATTGATCCGGATGCGGAGTGAACGTGGCGGCCTTCGGGCCGACCAGGTTCTTTGGTTGTTTTGGGTACATATCCGTTGCTGCGGTAACGGCTTCTTATGGTTTCGCCCTTACGGCGAGTCCCTTTTGGCAAACGCCCCAAAAGGAACCAAAAGGTCTGGGCCCCGGCGTTCGGCCCCTCGCTGGGGCTCGGGGTTCCTTCGCTCCGGGATTCATCCGGGGGCATCGCCTCCGGTTTGCTTCGCTGCACCTCCTCTCGATGCATGCGGCTTCGCCGCACGGTCGCTGCGCTCCCACCCCCGGATGAATCCCTCCACTCAGCCTTCCGAAGGGGCCGGCAGGTCAAGAGCGGTACTCGAGCTAACGCTCATTGTGTTGAGTGGTGAGAAGCGGAAAGCGGAAAGCGGAAAGCGGAAAGCGGAAAGCGGAAAGCAGAAAGCAGAAAGCAGAAAGCAGAAAGCAGAAAGCAGAAAGCGGATTGCTTTTGCTTTGATCGTTCCCACGCTCCGCGTGGGAATGCAGCCCGGGACGCTCCGCGTTCCATTCTCGAATGTTTAAAAGTTGTGTCTGTTTCAGCGATCCTTCCCACAAGGTTTTCAGGTTGTCCGTCGGAAGCGCGGGCTCTAGCCTGTTTCGGTCGCTGCCAATTCAGCGATCGGGATTGGAAACCCCGACTAGAACCGAGCGCACAAGCGCTTTTCATAACGTATGCTTGCGCACCTTGAAAAGTGTGCACTCCGTTATGGCGGCTGTGCGCGGGAGACCTTCGGGTCAACCGGGTTCTCCGTTCCCCGGGTTTCCAGCCTGCGTACAGCTGCCACCCCTTCGTTCGGAAACCGAATGGGCCAGCTTCATTTCAGGATCGGAGATTCACCATGTTCAAACCAACACCCAACCCACCCGAAACCCAAGCCAACCCCGAAACCGACCCAACCTCCCCATACACCTCCGTCAACTCGAAAAAACTCCACGAAGCCGCCGAACGCGCCCTCGATCATTACCTCTGCCCCGGCGCCCACATCATGGGCAGCGTCAACGAACCCGCCCCGATGTACCTCGCCAACCCGGCCTACAACACCGAATCCCTGCTCGCCAACGCCAGTGAATCCCTGGGCTCTGCCAGCGAAATGCTCAACAACTTCGCCGCCACCCTCGACCCCGCCCACCGCAAGACCGCCCTAGGTATCGCCCAGATCCTCATGCTGGGTGAACTGGCCGTAAATCAGGCCTTGGATCACGTCGAGCTGAAGGGCTGATCCAGCACATGCCCAATAAAAAAACGCGGCCCAGCAACGGGTCGCGTTTTTCACATTCAAACTGGAGTCACCATGGATCCCCTGATCTCCACCATCGTTTCAGACTTCGAAAGCGAAGAGCAGGCCGCCAGCTACGACCGGTGGTTCCGTGCCGAAGTCCAAGCGTCAATCGACGACCCGCGTCCAAGTATTCCGCATGAGCAAGTGATGGCTGAAATACAGGTATTGATGGAAGAGGTTCAATGCAGGTACCAGACACTTGAGGCGTCGAACAAGGACTGCACCGCAGCACCAAATTGATCGTTCCCACGCTCTGCGCGGGAATGCAGCCCCTGACGCTCCGCGTCAAATTCGCGAGTTGGAACGCGGAGCGTCCCTTGAGGCATTCCCACGCAGAGCGTGGGAACGATCAATACCCAATCATCAGCGCAAAAAAAACCGCGACCTCAAGATCGCGGTTTTCCAACACCCAACACTTACTGCTGCAAAACCGTCGCCTGGTTAGCCGACCCGAACTGCTGAATCGTCGCGGTCTGCGTCATCCCGCTCTGATCCACATTGGCAATGTTCCCGGTGCCGCCCTGGGTTACATACGCCACGTTCATGGTGTCAGCCTGTTTCACGGTGATCATGTTGTCGCTGCCATACAGCTGCGCGGTGTAGGCCTGGTTGCCGGTGCCGGATTGATCGAATTCGGCGCTGTTGCCCGAGCCGTTCGACGAGCCTTGAACCAGGTTGGTGGTGCCGCGTTGGTCGGCGATGAGGATGTTGTCGCTGCCGTTCTGGTCGAAGTACAGCTCGTTGTAGGAATCCGCCTGGCTGACCGTCGTCTTGTTGCCAGTGCCGGTCTGATTGGTGGTCATGATCTGGCCGATGCCGTCCTGGGTGAAGCTGGCGATGTTGCCGTTGCCGGTCTGATTGACCGTGGCGCGCTGGTTGCTGCCGAACTGGCCGCCATGTTGCGGGCCTTTCCAGTTACTGGCGTAGACCTTGTTGTCGTTGCCCACCGAGGTAGCGTTGAGGGTGTGGCTGTCGCCGTTCTGGTAGGTGAAATGCACGTTGCCGTTGCCGACTTGATACAGGGCCAGGGTCGAGTTGACCGATTCGAACTGGTCGGCATAGATGGCGTTGGTGTTGCCGACCTGGGTGACGGCGGCGGTGTTGTTTTCGCCGAAGCTTTGGTCGACCACGGTTTCGTTGCTGTCGCCGTACTGGTTGACGGTGGCCTGGCTGGCCAGTTGCGAGTCCTGCCAGATTTCGGTGCCGTTGAGGTTGCCGAACTGGTTGATGGTGATGTTGCCGCCGGTGCCGTTGCGCTGGTCGCCGTAGGCGTAGTTGCCTTCGCCGGCCTGGTTGATGCCGATCTGGCCGCCGTTGTGCAGGACCTGTTCGGCGGTGCCGTAGTTGGCGGTGCCGTACTGGGTGATCACCGAGCTGTTGCCGGTGCCTTCGTACAGTTGCTCGATGTTGGCTTCGTTGCTGTCGCCGAACTGGAAGGTCTTGCCTTCGCTGCCGTTCTGCGAGTCCTGGTAGACGAACGAGAAGTTGCCGGTGCCTTGCTGTTGTTGCAGGGCCTGGTTGCCGGCGCCGAAGCCGAGAGACTGGCTGGCGTGGGCGGTGTTGAAGGCACCGGTCTGTTGTTGGGTGATGGTGCTGTTGTCTTCGAAAAGCTGCTCGGCGTAACCGGCGTTGTAATCGCCGACCGCGTCCTGGGTGATGACGCTGGTGGCGGTGTCCTGCACGGCGGCGGCGTTGTTGCCCTGGCCCAGTTGGGTCTGGGTCGCGGTGCTGAACGGCGCCTGGGTCTGCTTCACATCAGCGATGTTGGCCGTACCGAACTGGCTCTGGGTGGAAAGGCTGTCGTCGGCCATGGCCTGGGCACTGATCATGACCAGGATGGCGGCGGTGAGGGGCGTCAGTTTGAACATGATGAACTCTCCGATGATTGCAGTGCTTAGCGATATTGCTTGACCGAAACGCTCATGCCGTTGCCCGACTGGGTCACGGCGCTTTGCAGCCCCGTGCCGGCCTGCTCGATGCTGGCGTCGTTGTTGTTGCCGTTTTGCGAAATCTGCGCACGGTTGTGGCTGCCGGTTTGCGTGATGGACGCGGCGTTGCCGGAGCCGTTTTGCGTGATCAGGGCCATCAGGTCGCTGCCTTGTTGCAGGATGTACGCCTCCTGATTGCTGCCCGACTGCACGATCTTGCCCAGCAGCGACTGACCGTTTTGCGACAGCAGCGCGAGGTTGACCTGGCCGTTCTGGTCGATCAGGGCTTGCTGGCCCACGGGAGGTGGCAGTTCGCCGAGATCGGCGCTGTTGGGCGCCAGGTCGTCGTTTTCCATCAGGTCGTCGGCGCGCACGCCCGCACTGACGCACAGGGCGAGCAGGCAAAGCAGGGCGGCGGTCGGCGTGTTCATGGCAAATATCCTGTGGGGCGTTAACCGTTGAGCGTTGCCCCGCCTGCCCGAAAGCAGGCGGGGCACTGGCTCAGAGCGTGGTCACCGACACCGTCCGCACGGTGCCCTGGGACGAGCGGATCGTGGCGGTCGGGTTGGCTGATGGCACGACCAGCGTGTTGTTCAGCGTCAGCCGCCAGCGTCCGGTCACCGGTACCGTGGTGGTGCCCAGCGTTACCAGCCCGGTCGGGGTGGTGACCTGCACGGTGATGGTGTTGCCGGTGGTCACCGACGAGGTGCCGGCGAAGTCCCAGTTGAAGCGGCCGCCGGAACGGGCCTGCACGGTCGAGGTGGTGATCGTGAAGGTTTCCGCCGCTGGCCGTGGCGACACTTGCACCGTGACGGTCGCCGGCGTCGACTGGGCGTTGAAGCTGTCCCGGGCGATGTAGGTGAAGGTCGTGGTGAAGGCCGTGGTCACGGTGGCCGGTGGGGTGTAGGTGATCACCGTGCCGTCGGTGCTGACCGTGCCGCGTCCTGCCGGCGGTTGGGTCAGGCTGGCGACGCCCAGCGGCGTGTTGCCTTCCGGATCGGTGTCGTTGGCCAGGACGTTGATCGGGATTGCGACACCCAATGTGGCGACGCTGTCGGCGACGGCGGTCGGTGGCCGGTTAGGCGCGACGGTCACCGTCACGGTCGCCGGGTTGGCCGAGGCCAGGCCTTTGTTGTCCTGGGCCTTGTAGGTGAAGGTAGTGGTCAGCGGAGTATTGACCACGGCTGGCGGGGTGTAGACCACCGACGTGGTGCCGTTCAGGGCCACGGTGCCTTGGCCGGCTGCCGGTTGAGTGAGGGCAGTGATGCTCAGCGGCACATTGCCGTCGGGGTCACTGTCGTTGGTCAACAGGCTGAGCGTGATCGGCACGCCGAAGCTGGTGCTGCCGGTGTCGGCGTTGGCCAGTGGCGCCTGGTTCTCACCGGTGTCCGGTGCTGCACCGACCACTACGACTGGCTCGGTATCGCTGCCGCCGGCGGCGGATTTGACCGTGACGGTCGCCGGAGGCTGGGTCAGGTCGGCCACGGTGATTTTTTGCAGCGTGCCGGTTTTCGACAGACGTCCGTAGCCTTGGGCAACCATATCCGGCACCGCGACTTCATCGGTCGAGGTGGCTTCGATCAGCAGGCTGTGGTTGGCCCAGCTGTAGCGGGCGGTCTGGATTTTCACCACGTCGGTCAGCTTGGCCGAGACAGCGGTCGGACGGGTAGTGCCGGCCGGGTTGGTCGCGGTCACGACCACCACCGACGGCAGGGTGCCGGTGCCCAGGCGCTGGCCGAAGAACAACCCGTTGTTGTCGCCCAGCAGACTGGTCTGGCACGGCGTCGGTGGTGGGCCGGGCAGCAACGCCACGGTTTCGCGGAAGCACAGGGTCGAGCTGCTGTCAGCCTTGGCGAACACCTCGGCGCGCACACCGGCCGAGGTCCGGCGATAGGTGGCGCGGTCGATGGCGACTTGGGTTTGCTGACGATTGTCGAGGACCTTGCCGGCGACGGTGAACAGGTTGGTCTGAATCGAGCCGGCGCCCGACGGACCATCGATCCGCAGGAAGTTGGTGTTGAACGGGCTGCCGGTCACCGCTTCGGTGAGATTCGGGTCGCCGACGAAGGTTTCGATGCCGCCGGTGTCCGGGTTCACTTCGGTATAAGGGCCGTTGATGCTGCGCAGGAATGGGCCGATGGCGCCGTCGAGCGCACCGCTGAAGTTGCCCGGCGCGCCGATGCCGACGTCCTTGGTGATGTTGATTGCTCGTCGACCCGGTGTGGTGACGTTGACCGTTTCAACACCATACGGGTGGGTGATGGTGTAGGTGCCGGCCACCGGGACGTTCACCCGGATGCGGATCCGCGCGAAGCTTTGCTGATCGCCGTCCACCGGGTTTTCTGCAGCGAATGCCGCTTCGATCCCGGCCACGTAGGCATCCACGCCGAAACCGGCACCGTTGTTGGGGATCGCGGTTTCCGCCAGGAACCAGAACGCTTCCGGCGGCCAGTTGTCGGGGAACACCATCGGCAGGCTGTCATCGAACACGCCCGGTTCCGGCAGCAAAGTGCACATGTACGCCGGCGGGGTGCTGACCGGCACCCGCGAACTGGCGGCGCGCGACTGGCAGAGCTCCATCGACAGTTGATTGTTGTCCTGATACCACATCGGGAATTTCCCGGTGGCGAAGGTGTAGGGGCCGGGATCGACGGCGGCCAGTTGCGCGAACGCACTGCCGGTCAGCGAGATTGTCAGCCCGAGCGCGTTGAGCGCGAAGCGTGGCCACTTGTTCATGATGCCTCCTGATGCGGATCTGGGCATGTGAGCGTTCATTGCACGATGACCACTTCTTCGGTATCGCTGCCGCCGTTGGACGACGTCACCCGAACCTTGGCCGGTGGAATCGGCGTGATCCCGGTGGCCAGGGTTTTCACCGCGCCATCACCGCCCAGCGCACCGATGGTGGCGCCGGTGCCGGAGGTGGCGGTGAGCACCGGTGGCGAGGTTTCGTCACTGGTCGAGGCCACCACGGTCAATTGCCCGGAAGTGAGGCTGTACTCGGCGCGCTGGATCACCACCAGGTCGGTCAGGTTCATGGGCAGGGTGGTCGGCGAGCTGGTCGCGATCGCCAGGTGGTTGTCGGCGGTCACCTGCAGCACGGAGGGCAAAGTCGGGTTGACCGCTGATTGCGCGTACCAGCTGCCGGTGCTGTCGGCTTCTTTCATGTTCACCACGGGCGTGCTGCTGGTGATGGCGGCGGTGCCCGGCGCGGGCGGGGCTTTGACGAACACGTCTTGTTGGGCCACTGGTGCGCTTTCGCCGGGCTTGCGCGAGTAGGTGCTGCGCTCGGTGATCAGAGGCGTTGGCCGCACTACTGTCGACAACTTGCCGGACACGGCGAAAGTCGTGCTGCGCAGGTCGATGCCGCCCGGGCCTTCGATGCGTACGTAGTTGGTGTTGAACGGGCTGCCGGTGACCGCTTCGTTGAGGTTCGGATCGCCAACAAACTGTTCGGCCGCGCCGGTCAACGGATTGGTCTCGGTGTACGGCCCGTTGACGCTGCGCAGGAACGGACCGATGTCACCCTTGAGCGCGCCGTCGTAGGTTTGCGGGGTGCCGATGCCGATGTCGCGGGTCATGTTGATCGCGCGCCGGCCGGGGGTGTCGACGGTGAATACATCGACGCCGTAGGGGTGGGTGATGACGTAGGTGCCGGCAGTGGGCACATCGACCCGGATGCGGATTCGGGCGAAGCTGATCTGGTCGCCCTCTGCGGGGTCGCCGCCGCCGAACGCGGCTTCGATGGCGCTGACGTAAGTCAGGTCGATGCCGCGTGCTGCATCGACGACGGTGGTTTCTCCGGTGAACCAGAAGGCTTCATCGGGGAAGTTGGTGGGGAATACGAGCGGTTGCGCGTCATCGAACACGCCGGGGGTCGGCAGCAGCGAGCACATGTACGACGGGGCGCCGGGTGTGCTCGGCACGCGTGAGCTGAGTGCTTTGGACAGGCACAGATCCAGGGTGCGGCCGTGGGTGTCCTGATACCAGCTGGCGAAACCGCCATTGGCCGGCGTGTAGGGACCCGGGTCGACGGCGAACAGAGCGGCCTGGGCAATGCCCTGGGCCAAAGCGCTCACGACCAGGACGGTCGCGGTTTTGGACAGTAAAGGGTGCATGAGTTAATCCCTCTATCAAGGTACCTGCCCCTTGGGGATGGGTCAGTTGCAGAGGGCTTTACAACTTCCATACCAACGACGGGCCAAACGGCGGCAAAGGCCCGTGGCGCAAGGATTCGCGGCTTGTCGTGGGGGGGAAGGACGCACGTCCGGATAGGGCGACTGTCCCCAGCATTGGGGATTGTGGGGGCATGAACGCCTGGCGGTTTTCGCCTGACCGGGAAATCGGCCGAACGTGGGGCCGTTCACCCCCCGCATCCGGGCAAACACCCAACCGTGGGCTATAACCCTATAGGGACGTATCGGGAAGTCGCCGCCATGAACATGCAGTCAAAAACGCTACCGGTCGAGGAGGGCAGCCAGCGGCTGAACTCGCGCAAGCAGCCGTTCAACCTGTTGCGCTGGTTTTCATTGATCAGCATGGCGGTGATCGGCACCGTGGCGGTGGCGCTCGGGGCGGTGTCGACACGGTTCGTGATCGAAGAAAGCGTGCAGCGCGATGCCTTGCTCACTGCGCAGTTCATTCAGGCCATCGCGTCGGCGGAAGTGCGCCACGTTTCGATCCCCAATATCCGCACCATGGGGGAGTTGCTCGACCCTCGTCAGGACAACGATTTTCCCGATGTCGACCCGCAAGCCCGGGCCAGCGCCAGAGGTGAGTTTCTTGATCACATCGAGCATTTGCCGGATGTGATCCTCGCCAACATTTATGCGCCGGACCGTACCGTGATCTGGTCGACCAACCCGGCGCTGGTCAACACCCGCATTCATGCCGACGAAGACCTCGACCGGGCCTTCGATGAAAAGATCCCGGTGTCGGCGAGTTACCACAACGTAGACAAGGGCCGTGAAGAACAGAAGTTCGTGGTGCCGCCGGAATACATCTTCATTGAAAACTACATTCCACTGTTCGACGCCGAGGGCAAGAACGTCACGGCGATGGTCGAGATCTATAAGGAGCCCAAGGACCTGATCGCCCGCATGGAGCGCGGTCTGGCGCTGATCTGGCTGGCCACCGCGCTGGGCGGCGGGCTGATTTACCTGGGGTTGTACTGGATCGTGCGGCGGGCGGCGATCCTGCTGGCGGCCCAGCAAAAACAACTGATCGCCAACGAAACCTTTGTCGCCTTGGGCGAGATGTCCTCGGCGGTGGCCCACAGTCTGCGCAACCCGCTGGCGACCATTCGTTCCAGCGCCGAACTGGCGCTGGAGTTCGATGCGGGGCCGGCGCAGAAGAACATCAAGGACATCATCGGCCAGGTCGACCGCATGTCGAAGTGGGTGCGCGAACTGCTGCAATCGTTGCGACCGCTCAATGACGACCCGGAACCGGTGAACCTGGTGGCGGCGCTGCACGACAGCCTGATGGCGTTCGAGCAGCAGATCGCCAGGGCCGGCGTGCAGGTGGTGTTTCAACCTCAGCAGACGCCGATGGTGCTGAGCCAGCCGGTACAACTCACGCAAATCCTCAACAGCCTGCTGGCCAACGCGCTGGAAGCCATGGATAAGGGCGGCACGCTGACCATCACCCTCGAACCGAGCGACAGCCGTGGCGTGAGCGTCATGCTCAGCGACACCGGCAAAGGCATGAACGAGGAACAGCGCAGCATGGCGTTCCGGCCGTTCTTCACCACCAAGCAGGGCGGCCTCGGCGTGGGGCTGGTACTGGTCAAACGGATCATGGAACGCTTCGGCGGGGGCGTGAGCCTGGACAGCCGCGAAGGTGAGGGCACCACCGTTCGTCTGGCGTTTCAGCTCATTCAGTAAATTGGGGTGAACTTTCCCCCAGCAGTGGGTGTCAGGCCCCGGTCACCGGGGAGTGGGGAATGCAACAGCGCGTCCAAGTCCCTGTTACAACTGGAAATGATTTTTTGGCGAGGTAATTGCAAAACACCATCACCCCTTCCTTAGATGAGGCGGCTGGTGATGGACAGAGCAATGCGTGACCCCAAAAAGCTGTTCCTGTTGACGCCACTGAGCGTCTTTCTGATGTTGACCCTCGGCCAGATGACCGCGGTTCGAGCGAGCCCGATCGACGACGAAAATCAGCCGGAGGCCTCTGACCCGTCGGCCTATTACGACGAGCCCGCAGACCGCGCCGGTGCGCTCAACGCGATCCTGACCATGCCCGAGGCCAACGAAGACTCCTTCGATCTGCCCGACGGGGTCAAAGGCACGCGCAACACGACGCGCACGGAAAACATCCTGCCGCCCACCGTCCAGACCAGTTTCAATTACCCCACCAACGGCAAGCCGAGCCCGCTGTACGGTGCCCAGCCGTTCACTCAGCAACTGGTGCTGTTCGAAGAGTTCGGCCCGGAAAAACTCGACCCGACCACACCGGCCGCGCCGTTGAGCTTCCCGCCTGCGGCCATCGGCCCGGCACCGGCGCAAGACCCGAACAACATCGCCCGCAGCGCGCCACCCGGCACCGCGCTGGATGCATTCCTGCGTCAACCGGGGCTCACGCCATTTCCGAGCCAGTACGCCAACGTGGTTGACCGCAACCCTTGGCAGGCGCAGATCGAACTGTTTCTCAACCGTCACATCGGTTCGTCTGCCGAAGGCCGGCCACCGGGAAAAGGCTGGGCTCATCAGCGCTGGAACGAGTTCTACCCGCAAGTGGCCTACAAGACCGTACAGACCGGTGCGCGGCTGAACGGCGGTCTGCGTGACAGTCGGCAGATGCACGGTTATGCGGTGGGCGAATTCGGCCCCGGTGGTCTGTACCACAACGTCGCGGGCGTGCCGGCGACCGATGGCACGGCCAAGGGTGTCGACCCACGGTTCCACCCGGCGATGCCGGTGCAGGATCACAACTCGGTGTGGACCTTCGACGGCACGCTGCCGCCGAAACTGTTGATGGTGCGCTACGGCCAACCGGTGCTGATGCGGCACTACAACGGCTTGCCGATCGATCCGTCGGCCAACCGCGGTTTCGGTCTGCACACCATCACCACCCACGAGCACAACGGTCATGCGCCAGCGGAAAGCGACGGTTATGCCAACGCGTTCTTCTTCCCCGGCCAGTTTTACGACTATCGCTGGCCGATCCAGCTCGCCGGTTACGACAGCATCAACACCAAGGCCGAAGATCCACGCGCCGCATTCCCCTGCGCACCGGGGGAAACCCTGTGGGTCAACGACCTGCAGCCTGCGAAAAAGACCTGCGACCACGGCACCATCAAGATTCGTGGCGACTGGCGCGAAACCATGAGCACCCACTGGTTCCACGACCACATGCTCGATTTCACCGCGCAGAACGTCTACAAGGGCAACGCGGCGATGATGAACTACTACAGCGCCCTGGACCGTGGCAACGAATCGGTGAACGACGGCGTCAACCTGCGTTTCCCCAGCGGCAGCGCCTTGCCGTGGGGCAACCGCGACTATGACGTCAACCTGGTGTTCGCCGACAAAGCCTGGGATCAGCAGGGTCAGCTGTGGTTCAACCCGTTCAACACCGATGGCTTCATCGGCGATCAGGTGCTGGTCAACTGGCAATGGAAACCGACCCTCGACGTGCGGGCGCGCAGTTATCGCTTCCGCCTCCTCAATGGTTCGGTGTCGCGCTACTTCAAGCTCGCGCTGGTGCGTGAAGTCAAAGGCACCGGCGGCGAATTCCAGGGGCCGAGAAACTCCGGTGTGTCGTACAGCCGCGTGCCGTTCCACATGATCGCCAACGACGGCAACATCATGGAACACAGCGTGCCGTTCGACGGCTCGATGGACCTGGATGCCGACGGCGACAAGCAGAACCACAACGCGATCCTGCCGACTCAGGGCATCGCCGAGCGGTTCGACATCATCGTCAACTTTGCGAAAAACGGCATCAAACCGGGCGACAAGCTGTTCTTCGTCAACCTGCAGGCCCAAGACGACGGCAAGGGCCCGAAAGAAGTGATCCCGCTGGCCGACGTGCTGTCGGAGAAATACCTGGCAGTCATCAAACAGACCAGCAAGGGCCCGCAATGGGATCGGGGTGACCCGGTGGTAGGCAAGGTCCTGCAACTCAACGTCAAGGCTTATACCGGCCAGGATCTGTCGATGAACCCGGCGGCCTACGAACCGGCCAAACCGGGCAAGGCGGAAGGCCTGGTGATGATTCCGCTGAAGATCCACCGTGACAACGCTGCCGACAAGGCGCTGCTGGCCAAGGCGCTGCACCGGACCTTCACCTTCGGTCGCGCCGACGGCACCGATGAAGCGCCGTGGACGATCAAGACCGATAGCGGTTTCGGCTTCCACATGGACCCACGCCGGTTGAATGCCTCGACCAAACTGGCCAGCGGCCCGACCGACGCCGGAGTCAGCGGCATCGGCACCCTGGAAGTGTGGAACATCAAGGCCGGCGGCACGGGCTGGAGTCATCCGGTGCACGTGCACTTCGAGGAGGGGATCATCCTCAGCCGTGGCGGCAAGGCCCCGCCTGAATGGGAAAAATGGGCGCGCAAGGACGTCTATCGCATCGGTTCGGAGGCCGACGGGCTGGACAGCGTCGAGATGGCGATCAACTTCCGCGAGTTCGCCGGGACTTACATGGAGCACTGTCACAACACCCAGCATGAGGACAACTCGATGCTGCTGCGTTGGGACCTCGAGAAACCCGGGCAACTGCAGTTGATGCCGACACCGCTGCCGAGCTGGGATGGCGTGCGCTACGTCAACTCCGCCGCGCTGCCAACCTTCCGCACCGGCGACGGCTTCGGCCCGCAAGTGACCGTGAAACCATGAAAAGGGAGGGAGCCGACACGACCCAGCCAACGCCGCGCTCCCGCGCCCTGGGCATGCACCTGATTCTGGTGCTGGTCACCTGCCTGCTCGGCAGCCAGGTGCTCATCGCCCATCAGGCGCAGCCCGAAGGCGCCAGTGAGTCCGCCACCCCGTGGGGTGGCGACTATTTCCCCAACACCCTGCTGACCGACCAGGACGGTCGGCAGGTGCGCTTCTTCGATGACCTGATCAAAGACAAGGTGGTGGTGATCAACTTCATCTTCACTTCGTGCAGCGACTCCTGCCCACTGGAAACCGCACGCTTGCGCCAGGTGCAGAAACTGCTGGGGGACCGGGTCGGGAAAGACATCTTCTTCTACTCGATCACTATCGATCCGCTGAGCGACACCCCCGCAGTGCTCAAGGCCTATGCGCAACGCTTCAAGGTCGGCCCCGGCTGGAAATTCCTCACCGGCGAGTTCGAAGACGTCACCGAGCTGCGCAAGAAGCTCGGGCTGTTTATCGAAGGCGTCGACAACGGGCGCACCAAGGACCACAACCTGAGCCTGATCGTCGGCAACCAGAGCACCGGGCGCTGGATGAAAGCCTCGCCGTTCGAGAACCCGTGGATCCTCGCCGACCAGCTCGCCAACACGCTGCAGAACTGGAAACAGGCCAGCACCGAAGAAAGCTACGCCGACGCTCCGCAGATTCGTCCGCCGAGCAATGGCGAAGAACTGTTCCGCACCCGCTGCGCTTCGTGTCACAGCCTCGGCCCGCAGGATGGCGAAGGCATCGGCATGCGCAACATCGGCCCGGACCTGATCGGCGTGACCCGTCAGCGCGACACGGCCTGGCTCAATCGCTGGATCCGCGAACCGGATCGTGTGCTGGCGGAGAAAGATCCGGTCGCACTGCAACTGTTCGAGCAATACGAGCGTATCCCGATGCCCAATCTGCGCCTGGACGAGGCCTCGGCGCAGTCGATCATCGACTTTCTGAGTGCCGAAACCGAGCGTCAGCATCCGTCAGTGCAGCCCTTGGCCGACGGGGCATTGACGCCAGTAAAACCGGCTTCTGCCAGCGAAACGGTGAGTCGAATGCAGTAGCGGCTAAATAGCATCATTGAACCGTGTGTCACGGTCATTGCCACCTACACTCATTCGAGAGAGGGCGGCTGTAACCGGCTCGATACCAGAACGCCAGGGCATCCCCATGCAACGACTGGAAGAACAGAAAACATCGGCACCGAACCTCGCGCTGGCGGCCATCAAGAGCTGGGGCGGGCAGTTCAATCTGCTGCGCTGGTTTTCGCTGGCCAGTTTTTTCATCATCGCGGCCGTGGCGCTGGGGCTGGGGTATATCTCCACGCGCTTCGTGGTCACCGAAAGCGTGGAGCGCGATGCGCTGCTCACCGCGCAATTCGTGCAGGCCATCGGCGATGCAGAAATGCGCCATGCCAACATCACGCCGCAACGGACCATGGGCGAGATGCTCGACTCGCGCCAGGACGGGAACTACCCCGACGTCGATCCGCTGTCCCATGCAATGGCCCGTGCCGAGTTTCTCGATCATGTCGAACATTTGCCGGATGTTCTGCTGGCCACGGTGTACGCCCTGGACCGCACGGTCATCTGGTCGACCAACCCCGAACTGATCAACGTCAAGTTTGAAGACGACGACGAGCTGGATGAGTCGTTCGAGATGAAAGTCCCGGTGTCTTCCAGTTATCACAAGATCGACGACGAAAAGCCGGAGCAGCGGCTGTCCCGCGAACCGAAATACCTGTTCATCGAAAACTACATTCCGATGTTCAACGCCGACAAAAGCAAAGTCGTCGCCATGGTCGAGATCTACAAGGAGCCGGCGGATCTGGTGGACCGCATCGACCGTGGGTTCGCCTCGATCTGGGCCGCAACGATTCTCGGCGGCGCGGCGATTTACCTCGGGTTGTTCTGGATCGTGCGGCGCGCCTCGACCCTGCTGCAGAGCCAGCAGCAGCAACTGATCAGCAATGAAACCTTTGTCGCTCTGGGCGAGATGTCCTCGGCGGTGGCCCACAGCCTGCGCAATCCGCTGGCGACCATTCGTTCCAGCGCCGAGCTGGCCCAGGAAATCGCCAGCCCCGGCGCGCAACGCAACATCGGCGACATCATCAGCCAGGTCGACCGCATGTCGCGCTGGGTTCGCGAACTGCTGGTGTCGTTGCGCCCGATGAGTGACGACGGCGAGGCGGTGGACCTGCTGGCGGCGGTCGAGGACACCCTGGGGGCGTTTGATGCGCTGATTCGGCGCAACGGCGTCGAAGTGCGATTCACGCCACAAGATTGCCCGCCGGTGGTCAGTCAACAGGTGCTGCTCACGCAAATTCTCAATAGCCTGTTTGCCAATGCCCTGGAAGCGATGCCCAGAGGCGGCGTACTCAGTGTCGAGATTGAAACAGCGCAGGCCGGTCAGGTGCGCATGACCCTGAGCGACACCGGCAAAGGCATGAGCGCGCAGCAGCAACAACTGGTGTTCAAACCGTTTTTCACCACCAAGCAGGGCGGCCTCGGGGTCGGCCTCGCGCTGGTCAAGCGAATCATGGAGCGGTTTCAGGGTTCGGTCATGCTGACCAGCCGCGAGCAGGAAGGAACCCGCGTCAGTCTCAACTTTAGAGTGGCATCGGGAGGGGAATATGGAACACAGCATTCTGCTGGTCGAGGATGACGAACTGCTGGCCGAAAATATTCAGACCTACCTGGAGCGCAAAGACTTCGAGGTGACGGTCTGCCACTCGGCCGAGGACGCGCTGGGGCAACTGGAAAGCTTCATGCCGGACATCGTCCTGACCGACAACTCGCTGCCGGGCATGAGCGGTCACGATCTGATCCAGAAGCTGCGCATCAGCGCGCCGGACCTGAAAGTGATCATGATGACCGGCTACGGCAACGTCGAAGACGCGGTGGTCGCGATGAAGGAGGGCGCCTTTCATTACGTCACCAAACCGGTCGCGCTGCCGGAACTCAAACTGCTGCTGGACAAGGCCCTGGCCACCGAACGGATGGAGCGCACGCTGTCGTTCTACCAGGAGCGCGAGGCGCAGAAATCCGGAGTGCAGGCGCTGATCGGCGAATCGGCGCCTATGCTGCACCTGAAGAACACCATCGGTCAGTTGCTCGACGCCGAGCGGCGCATGGCCAACGGCGATCTGCCGCCGGTGCTGGTGGAGGGCGAAACCGGTACCGGCAAGGAACTGGTCGCCCGCGCGCTGCATTTCGACGGCGCGCGCAGCAAAGGCCCGTTCATTGAATTCAACTGCGCGTCGATTCCGGCCAACCTGGTGGAGTCAGAGCTGTTCGGGCATGAAAAAGGCGCGTTCACCGATGCCAAGGACCGCCGGGTCGGGCTGGTGGAAGCCGCAGATGGAGGCACGCTGTTTCTCGATGAAATCGGTGAAATGGATCTGGTGCTCCAGGCCAAGCTGCTGAAATTGCTGGAGGATCGCACCATTCGCCGGGTCGGCTCGGTGAAGGAGCGCAAGGTCAACCTGCGGGTGATCAGCGCCACCAATTGCAACCTTGAGCAGATGGTCCAGCAGGGCAAGTTCCGCCGCGATCTGTTTTTCCGCCTGCGGATCATCTCGATCAAGGTCCCGCGCTTGTACGCCCGTGGCGAAGACATCCTGCTGCTGGCCCGGCACTTCCTCGCCAGCCACGGCAAGCGCTATGGCAAACCGAACCTGCATTTCAGCGATCAGGCCGAAGAGCTGCTGCTCAGTTACACCTGGCCGGGCAACGTGCGCGAACTGCGCAACATGCTCGAACAGACCGTGCTGCTGGCGCAGGGCGATACCATCGCCGCGCACCAGTTGAACGTGTGCATGAGCCTGTGCGATGACCTGCCACCGCAACATCAGCACGAGGTGCCGCACCCGCACTTCGAACCGCGCCCGGCGAGCAATACCGAATCGATGAACCTGCCGGAAGTCGAACGCGACATGGTGCGCAAGATGCTCGACAAGACCGACTGGAACGTCACCAAATCGGCGCGCCTGCTGGGCCTGAGCCGCGACATGCTGCGCTACCGCATCGAAAAACTCGGCCTGGCACGCCCGGACAAGCGTCAGTGGTAGACCGCGTTGCTGCGTGGGCTGGGCGTGCCGAGGCATTCGAGCACGCACGTCGGGTCCAGCACTTCGTCGTTGACGTAAATGCCGCGCTCGGCATCGTAGGTGCGGATAAACACCCGCACCGTCGCATCGGCCACGGTCGGCAGTTGCGAGTCCTGGAAAACACGGCGATCCGGGATGACGATGAAGTCCTGTGGCGGCGTGTCATCGAACGGCCGGGGCGGCTGAGCGGACAGCGACGGCGGAGCAGGGTGGGCAAAAGGCTGGTCCGACCCGTAGTAGTTGAAGTTGCTGTCCAGCGCCTGCGCCTGGGTGGCGGCGAGCAGACAGGCGGACAACAGCAGTCGATTGAACATTCCCATGGCAGCACCTGTGGAAGCGGATTTCCCCAAGGCTATTAACTATAGCTGTCCGTGGTGCAGGCGTTGGTGCAGGTGTTGTCGGCTTACAAGTTCGCAACAACCTGCTGCGCGAGGCTGATCTAGACTCGGGCCGCTCAATTGTGAGCATCGCCCGGAGTGCGCCATGGAAGTGCCAAACAATAAAAACGCCGTCGAGAGCAATCGTCAGGCGTGGAACGATTCCGCCCGTCATCACCAGGACTCCCCCGAGTGGCAGGCCTTGCTGACCGAAGTTGCGCAGGCTGATTTTTCCTGCCTCGACGACACCCTTCGCGGCTTGCTCGAGCAGGTCGGTGTCGATGGCAAGGACGTCGTGCAGCTGTGTTGCAACAATGGCCGCGAAAGCCTGTCACTGTTCTCCCTCGGCGCACGGAATGTGGTCGGTATCGATCAGTCGAGCGCGTTTCTCGAACAGGCCCGCGAACTGAACAAGCGTTCGCCGCACAATGCCGAATTCGTCGAAGCCGATATTCATCATTTGCCCGAATCGCTGCGCGGTCGCTTCGACGTCGCACTGATCACCATCGGCGTCCTCAACTGGATGCCCGACATCGGCGAATGCTTCCGCCACGTCGCCTCGACCCTCAAACCGGGCGGACAACTGGTGATCTACGAGACCCACCCGTTACTGGAAATGGTCGACCCCGAGGCCGAGGACCCGTTTCGTCTCGCCAGCTCGTATTTCCGCGAAGAACCGTTCGTGCAGGAGGAGCCGATCGTCTACGTCGGCAAGGTCGAACGGCCGGCGGCCAAGTCCTACTGGTTCGTGCACACCCTCGGCGCGATCTTCACCGCCGCCCTCGAGGCCGGCCTGAACATCTCGCACTTCAAGGAATACCCGCACTCGAACCGGGAAGAAGTGTATGACCAGTACCAGAACCGCGAGGCGCAGATGCCGATGTGTTTTACGTGGGTGGGGGTGAAGCGCTGAGTAGCGCAGCTTTCAGGACGTGGAGTGATTCAGCACATGTCCCGGTTGTGCACACAGATCGATGCCAAGGGCATGAATGACTTTAAGAACCGTGTCGAAGCGAGGCTTGGCTCCTGGTGCGAAAGCCTTGTACAGACTTTCGCGCCCCATGCCCGAATCCTTCGCAATCTGCGTCATGCCACGCGCCTTGACGACATAACCGATTGCACGAAGAAACTCTTCGTTGTCACCGTCGGCCAACACTTGGGATAGGTATTCACTGATGGCTTCATCACTGTCCAGCAGTGCTGCCATATCAAAAGCTGTCAAAGTCTGGCTCATGGTTAAACCTCCTTTGCCATTTTTTTTGCACGTCTGATGTCCGCGCTTTGTGTGGATTTGTCGCCGCCGGCCAGCAAAACGATAACTACACCGTTACGCATCGTGAAGTAGACCCGATACCCGGCGCCGACATCAACGCGCATTTCCGACACACCATCACCTACGGGTTTAATGTCGCCTAGATTACCTGCTGATGCACGATCTATGCGACGGGCAATAGCTACCTTGGCACGGAGATCTCGAATAGAGGCATGCCAGGTCACGAACACGGATGTCTGTTGCACGAAATAGTTCATGGCTCGACTGTATCCATTTGGATACGGTCGAGCAGTCAGCCGGTTCTGTTATCGGCCTTGGATGTGTCGTCTGCAGGTGTAGGCAAGTAGTCTCAGATTATGTAGGAGCTAGCGTCTCCGATAGCTCCCACAGTGCTGCTTTGGACCTTCAAGCCTGCGCAGCCGCCGTCACCACCGGCCGTCCCGGTTTGCGCAGCGGATCGAGGCGTGAACCCTCATAGCGCGTTTCGCGGAAGAACCGCCATTTGCCGAACAGGCAATAGACGTGGGTGACGCGGCCCTGTTCGTGGTAGCCCATGCGGATGTGCAGTTTCAGCGCCGGGATGTTGTGGGTTTCGCAGACGTCCACCACCTTGTTGCAACCCTGGGCGGCCATGGCTTCCCAGAGGGCGACCTGCACGTCCACCGACAGGCTGCTGCCGAAGTAGGCGCGGATCATTTCACCGCCGAACTCGAAGAACTCGCCGGGTTTGACCGGGAAGGTGCAGCCGTAATAGTGGCGGTCGTGGTAGTCACGAGTGCTGCCCCAGATAAATCCCACCGCATGGCCGTCGGCATCCAGGTACATGTGCCCGGTGTGGCCTTCGTTGGCCAGTTCGGCCATGGTCTGCACCCGGTCACCGAAGTGTTTGGCGAACGCGCCGGCATTCTCGGCGGTGATGTCGACTTTGCGCAGGCCGTCGTAGGGGCGCAGCTTGTGCGGCGGTACCGGGCTGACCAGGTCGCGCTCCATCCACAACAGTTCCCAATGGAAGAACACGTAGCGTTTCCACAACGTGCCGAAGGTACGGCCCAGGCCTTTTTGCTTGATACGTTCGCGCAGCTTTTCAATGACGCTCATGATGCCCTCCGAGGCCGGAGCCCGGGTGTTGTGGATGACGCTTTTGTGGGTATAGATCAAGCCGGCAAATTCATGTCAAAGCGCCAGCTTTGAAAGTATTGCAAGTTGTGTAACGGCTCAGATCGCCTCGGCACCCCGCAAAAAATCCTTGTTCAGATCGGCATAGGAAACCCGTGGAACCCCCGCCAGCCGCTGCTCTAGCAAGCGGCTCAGGGACTCTTCGGGTTGCAGATAGGCGTCGCCGAAATCCGCCCCGAGCTGGTTTGGATGGGCGACGATTTCCAGCACGCCGTCGGTCGGCGCGGGGGCGTTGCGCAGGTCGACCGGCGTGCAGACGTAATCCGCCGTCACCCCGGCCAATCCCTGCAATCGGCGGTTGAGCAACCCCTTGAACAGGCGCTTGGGCAGGCTGAGGTTTTGCCCCAGGTTGCGCGCCAGGCGCACCGGCACACCTTGATGGGCAGCGAAGCGCGCGACGATCTCGCCGATCGGCCAGATGTTGTGCACGTGCTGATGCGAATCGAGGTGGCTGGGACGCACGCCGTGATCGACGCAGCGCTGCCACTGCGCCTGCAATTCTTCCTGCACCGCCTCGCGGTCTTCCCGGCCCAGCCACAGGCTGTGGCGAGGCAGGTTGAGGTCGAACACGCCGTGGCTGTCGCAGAAGGTGCGACGCTGGAGAATGGCCCGGCTCAAGGGGCGGCCGTAGGTCAGGTTGAAATGCAGGCCGATCCGGCCTTCCAGCAGCGGCAGCCGGGCCATGGCGCAGGCCGCTTCGAACGCCGGCATGTTGGCCATGGCGGTGGCGGAGCTGATGACCCCGGCCTGGAACGCGCCGAGGATCACCGCGTTTTCGTTCGGGCTCAGGCCGAAATCGTCAGCGTTGACTATGACTTGGCGAGGCATGTTCGCCCTCCTTGGTGGGGTTGATCACAGGTGTCGAAATGACCGCCGCTTTGGCCGCCGCACGCTTCGCCCGCCATTGTTGCAACCCAGGCTTGAGCCGGTGCCAGACGCGCAGCCCCAGCCCAAGCAACAGGCCGCTCGGGCGCCACGAGTAGAAGCTCCAGCGCCAGTGTTCCAGTTGCCCGGTCATGCGTTCGTGCAATTGATGGCTGGAATTTTCCAGGCTGACCCGCGAGGCATCGATCCAGCGCCAGTTGTCGTCCAGCCCCCAGCGAATCCATTCCTCCAGCAACACCCGGCCGCTGCCAAGGTCGGCGTATTGCGGCAGGAAGGCGAGGTTGTAATCGTAGAGCCGGCCCTGTTCGAACAGGCCGAGCCGATAGCTGATGCAACGTCCGTCCAGTTCCAGCATCACGACGCGCACCCGGCCCGAAGCGGCGAGGGCGGTGAAGGCGTTTTCCATGCAGCGGCGGCTGCGGTCGCTGGCAAAGATTCCGACGCCTTCGTCGCCTTTCCAACTGACCGCTTCGACTTCGCTGATGACCTGCAGCAACGGGCCCATGCTGGTCGCGCCGGGCGTGATCCGCCGGACTTCGGCGCCGCACGCGGCAATCCGCTTGCGGGCTCGGCGCAGTTTGTAGCGGGGATCGCCCGAGACTTCCTGGCGGTCAGCGTCGCTGATCAGGTGCACCGGCACCCGGCAACTCAAGCGACGTTCGCCGGTGGAACTGTGGGCCATCCATTCGGTGAGCACGCTTTCGTCGCCGACCGGCTCGGAGATTTCGTTAAATTGCAAAAGGGCGTGGGGCACTCGCTGGCGAATCAGCCGCAGGGCTTGGCGCATGTCGTCGGCGTTCAGCTGTGATAACAACGCCAGGCGATCGGCCAGCGGATAACCCAGGTGATGCACCACCCGAAACGGCAATCCGAAAAATTGTTCACGGATCGCCACCAGCGGCAGGCACAGGCGCAATTCGTCTGCTTCCCAACCCAGCAATACATGCAGCCGCTCGTGCGCATCGAGCGCCTGCTCTGCCGCACACAGCCAGTCGAGGCTGTTGAACGGCGTGTGATCCGTCACCCGCAGGCGCAGCGCTTCATAGGCCGCCGCCGGGAAGTCAGGTGCGCACAACGAGGTGCGCCATTCGAATCGCGCCATAGGCTCAGGTCGCCGTTGCTGTGACAGGTGGACGGGAAGGTTTGCGCAGCGCCTCCAGGCGCGAGCCGCTGTAGCGGGTTTCGCGGTAGAAGCGCCAGCGACCGAACAGTCTGTAGATGTTCATGATCCGGCCCTGTTCGGTATAGCCCATGCGCAAGTGCAGCTTGAGCGCCGGGATGTTGTGGAACTCGCAGACGTCCACGACCTTGTCACAGCCCTGGGCGGCCATGGCTTTCCACAGTTCCAGTTGCAGATCCACCGACAGCTCGGTGCCCCAGTACGAGCGGGTCAGTTCGCCGCCGAACTCGAAGAACTCGCCGGGTTTCACCGGGAACAGGCAGCCGTAGTAGTGACGGTCGAAGTAGTCCCGGGCGCTGCCCCAGATGAACGCCACCGCATGGCCCTGATCGTCCAGGTGCATGTGCCCGGTGTGATTCTCCCGGGCCAGCTCGGCCATGGTGCCGATCCGGTCACCGAAGTGGCGGGCGAAGGCGCTGACGTTGTCCGGGCTGATCTTCACCACCCGCAGCGGCGGATAGGGTTTGAGGCTGTGGGGTGGCACCGGACTGACCAGGTCGCGCTCCATCCACAGCAGTTCCTGATGAGAAAAGACGTAGTGTTTCCAGACCTTTTTCACGGTGGCAGTGAGTCCTTTCTGCCGTAGGTTTTCAGTCAGTTTGCGCAGCATGTTCATGGTCGTTGCTCCTGATGACGAGTCATCGCGCGGCCAGAGGCCAGCGCGGCCGGACATCAACAGGGCGGTCATGAGGCGCTCCAGCGCAGGGCAAACAGGGTCTGTCCCGGCAGCTCGAAGCGCACGCGGCCGTCCTGACAGCGAAATGGTGCGTCGCGGCTGCGGTTGTCGGCGCCGAAGTAGCGCAGCGCGCCGTTGTTCAACGGGCATTTGGCGCCCGCCAGGTCGACACGCTGCAAACGCGTGCCCTTGTTCACGCCGAGCAGCCCGCGCTGATCGTCGCCGGCCATCGCCAGCACATCGACTTCGAACGCGTCGTTCTCCAGCCACAGCACGTTGTGCAGCCAGTGTTGCTGGATGAACTGCTGCGCCAGGCCCACCGGTTTCAACTCGAAGCGGTCATCGCTCAGCACCCGCAACATGCCTTTGGGGTACTGCGGCTCATCGGCGGCCTGAAACCAGTTGAGCATGGTCAGCAAACCGTCCTGGGAGGCGTTGATCACCACCGAGGCCCACCACAGCGAGGTGAAATGGGTTTCCTGATCGTAGGGGCTCAGGCTCGAGCCGCTGGACAGGTTGGTCTGATCCAGCAGCAACGCTTTGCGCGGCTGGCCCTTGGCATCGAGGCCGACCAGATCGGCAGCGCGGCGCACGCTGTCGCGGTACACGCGAGTGGCGAGCAGGTCGCGAATCATCCATTCGTGCCAGGCCAGCGCATCGACCTGATCGGCGGATTCACTCAGCAGTCGCCGGGCCCAGTCGATGCCACGCTTGTTCGCCGCATTGTCGGCGAACGGCCCGTTGACCAATCGCGAACTGGCCGGCATCGCGATGCGCACACCGGCCCTGGCATTGGCCGGATCGCTGCGCACTTGCCGGGCCATGCTGGTGAAGATCGAACGGTATTGCTCGTAGCTCGAATAATTCAGGTTGGGCTCGTCGGCGAACCCGATGTAGTGCGTGCCTTTGCCGCCCAGCGCACGGGTGCCGGCGAGCCAGGCGTCGAGTCCGCTGTTGCTCTGCACGTCGGCGCGCAGATCGGCCTGGCGCTGACTGCCGGCGAGCAAGGTGATGTCCTGACGAATGCCGAAACGGTCCTGATAGACCTGGCGAAACGCATCTTCGAAGTGCGGCTTCTTCGCCGTCACGTCGACGAAACTGTAGTAACTGGCGGCCGTCGGTTTCAGCGCATCGAGCACCGGATGACTGGCGGGCGGCGGCATCACGTAGGGCAGGGCGATGCCCAGATCCGGGGTGCGGCCGAGGACTTTGTCGTGCAGGGTCAGGCGCGTCTGGCCGTCGTCTTCGTGCAGCGGTTTGAGCTGTTGCGGGGTCTGCGCGAACAGATTGGCCGTGCCGTCGAGCCAGAACGCCGCTTTACCGCTGCCTTGCAGACGCAGGCGCCAGACCTGTTCGCGCTCGCTGACCGGCAACGCCACCTGATCGAACTGCCAATAGGCGCGATAGGGTTTCAGCGCCAGTGTCAGGGGCTGACCGTCACCGACCCGCTGCGCTTGCAGGGCGCTGACTCCGCCGTGGAACTTGCCCGCCAATATCGCGCGCTCACCCGCTGCGACCTTGAAATACAGTTCATCGCCGTTACGGGTTTCCGCACTGAAATGCACCTTGGCCGGGGCGAACAGCGCCACGGTGGTTTCGTCGTGCTCGACCCGGTAACTGCGGAAGCTGTAGCCGGGGATTTCCAGCTGATAACTCGCGGCCCCCGGCGCCAATGGCCAGCTCTGGCTGCCACGGGTTTCACTGGCCTTGATAAAGCGCTCGCCCTGCAATTTTCCCCGGCCGTCGAGCAGGAAAATGTGCTCTTCGTTGGCCTCTGCCTGCCACGCCGGCGCCCAGCGCACGGTCACCGTGTCGGGGTGATCGGCATGCAGGTACAGGCTGCCGTCACGAATGTCGCCCCAGCGCATCGACGCCGCGAAGGCGTCCAGCGACAGGCCGAGACCGAGCAGCAGGGCCAGGCCTTTCATGCGGATTTCCGTTGTAAAAAGCGACGCTGCAACATCAGCCACATCGGCGTGAGGTCGCTGGGCAGAATGATCAGGGTTTGCCAGAACGCCACGCCGCTCAGCCGGCAGTACAACACCAGCATCGCCACGGTCACCGCCAGATAGGCAATCGACGAAGCCGCCGCTGCGCCGACGATGCCGTAGGCCGGAATCAGCAGCAGGTTCAGCGCAAGGTTGAGCAGCGCGCCGATTCCCATCAGCAACGACACCGTGCCGGGGCGGTTCTTGCCGATCAGATCCAGGCGCAGGATGCTCGCGTAGCACAGGCCCAGCAGCCCCGGCAGCAACGCGAGCAGGGCCGGATACGCCGGTTGGTAGGCGACGCCGAACAGGGTGACGATCAGCCATTCGCCGATCACGGCCATGGTCAGGCAGGCGCCGAGCATCACCGTGGCGGTCAGGCGCAGGGCCAGTGGCGTGACCTTGTCCATGCCTTCGTCCTGTTGCAGCAGGCGTTTCATCAGCGGCGTGGTCACCGCTTCCGGAACGATCAGCAGCAATTCAGCGGCGGCGCTGGCCATCGCGTAATGCCCCAGGGCGGTGCTGCCGAGCAGGGCGCCGATGAACAGGTAATCGGAACGCAGGATCACTTGCTGGAACAGCAGATCCGGGTGACTGCGGGCACTGAAGCGCAGCAGTTCGTTCTGGCTGGCGCGATCCCATTGCAGTTGCAACGGCTGCGCGCGTTTGAGCCACAGCCAGCCAACCATCACTACGAGGCTGATGCCGGCCAGCCAACTGATCAGCGCGGCTTCGAGGGCCGCTTCTTTCCACATCCAGAACAACGCGAGAAACAGCAACAGCGGCGCCAAAGATTCCACCAGCCGCAAGGCATTGAACGCGACCACGCCGCCGGACGCATTGTGCAAGGTCAGCAGGCCACTTTTGAGCACGGTCAACGGCACCGCCAGCAGCAACAGCCACGCCAGCAGACCGAGTTGCAGGGTCACGTCCAGTTCGCTGCCGAATTCGCGCACCAGCGCTACCACCAGCAAGGTCAACAAACCCGCCAGCAGACAGCCGAACACCAGCACTTGCGCGAGCAACAAGCCCATCGGTCGTTGCTTGGCCGCTTGATAACCAACAGCGGAGTTCAAACCGCCGCTGGTGGCGGCGCTGATCAGATCGGGCAGGGTGCTGAGCAGGGCGAACAGGCCCCGTTCGCTGGGGCCGAGAATCCGCGCCAGCAGCACATTCCTCAGCAGGCGCAGGGCGATCATCGCCAGTTTGGTGCCCATGCTCAGCGCCAGATGCTTGAGGTAACTGCCTCGACTCATGGCCGCGCCCCGCGATAGATCCGCCACGACAGCAGTTCCGGATTGCGCGCGGTGCGCTGGCTGACACCGAAACGCGGCAGGTTCAGCGGATCGCCGGTGCCGCGATAGATGCCACTGCCGGTGCCGAGCGCGAAGGGGTAATCGTGATTGGCGATCTGCTCGCGCACCCGCTCATCGTTGTCGCCGTTGGGGTAGCAATACACCGGCAGCGGCCGGTTGCAGCCGTTGAGCATGGCATCGCGGCTGCGGCTGATTTCTTCGCTCAGGCGCACATCGTCAAGGCCGGTGAGGATCGCGTGACTGGCGCCGTGGGGGCCGAAACGCACCAGACCGGAAGACTCCATCGCCCGCACCTGATGCCAGTCGAGTGCCTGGGGTTGCGACTCTTGCGGGCACTCGTCGGTCAGGCGTTCGAGTATCTTCGGATCGAGCGCTTTAAGCCCTTGCAGGTAATGCAACAGGGTCAGACTGCGCCGGTCCACGTCGATGTCGTCCAGCAAAACCGGCACGGGATGGTGGATCGACTGCAGATATTCGATCAGGTGCATGCGTGGTTTTTCACCGTGGCTGCCCCACAGGGTTTCACCGATGCTTTCCCACCAGAAACGCTGACGGCTGCCGATGAAATCGGTGGAAAGAAAAATGCTCGCCGGCACCTGATGTTTCTGCAGCAACGGAAAGGCATTGGCGGCGTTGTCGCGCCAGCCGTCGTCGAAGGTCAGCGCCACTCGCGGGCGCTCGGTGCGCAAGGCGTTGGGCTGGAGGATTTCCATCAGCGGTACGCAATCGAAATGCTTGCGCAGCCACACCAGCAAGTGCTCGAAGGCCTTGGGCCCGACGCACAGTTCGTTGCGGTGCGGCAGGTCGGCGGCGCGGTCGTTGGACAGCACCCGGTGGAGCATCAGGATCACGCCGGCGCCGTGCAGCTGGTTTCGCCCCACGGACGAGTTGAGATAGAGCCAGCCGCTGGTGCGTTTAATCAGTTGCTTGATCGCCATGGCTCGATCCCTCTCAACGGTTTTGGTCAGGGTTCCATTGGGCATAACGCTGGCCGCGCAGGAACTGCCACAAGCCGATGCTCATGCCCGCCAGTGTCACCAGCAGGAATGCCGCAAGGCGGAACGGCTTGGGCAAGCGGTGTTGTGAATCCAGCAGGCCGGCAATCGCGATGGCGTAGCCGATCAATTGCGCGATCAGGCTCAGGCGATAGAAATCGTGGTCTTCCCACAGCCAGAAATTGCTCAGCAGCAGCGGCAGCAACAGGATCGGCGCCAGGCGACGGATCAACTTGTGGCTGATCAACGCAATCGAATACAGCCCATGCTTCAACGGATTGAGCAGTGCACTGCGTTGCGCCAGACTTTGCAGGCCGCCGACGGTGACCCGCTGGCGCCGGCGGAATTGCTTGTCCGCTTCGTCCACGCCGTGGTCGATCACTTGCGCTTCGGGCACGTAGACGATGCGTTTGAATTTCACTGGCGCGCAGGTGCTGATGAAAAAATCGTCGTTGACCTCGGCCGGCACGTTCTCGAACAGTTCGCGGCGCAGGGCCAGCAGGGCGCCGTCGGCGGAGACCATGCAGCCGGTACGGTTCTCGACCCGGCGCAACCAGCCCTCGTAGTGTCGATAAAGGCTGTCGCCAATGCTCAGTCCGCCACCGGTGACCGGGATCACCATGTGCCCGGCGCAGGCGCCGACCTGCGGATCGCTCAGCGGCGCCAGCAGGTAGCCGAGGGTTTCCCGCGACCATTGGTTGTCAGCGTCGGTGAATACCAGAATGTCGCCCGTAGCCAGCGCCGTACCTGCATTCAACGTGGCGGCCTTGCCCTGGCGGGGCAGGTCGAGCACGGTGATTCGCGGGTCGACGACCTTGTGCGCGCAGGCCACGGTGTCGTCGGTGGAACCGTCGCTGGCCAGGATGATTTGCAGAGTCGCCGGCTGATAATCCTGGGACAGCAGCGAGCGCAGCTTGTGTTCGATGTGCCGCGCCTCGTTGTGGGCGGCGATCACGATGCTGACGTTCAGCGGCGGGGCCGGGCTGTGGCGCCATGCCGGGAATAGCGGCGCCAGCAGCGTCAGCAGCAGCGGGTAGCCGACATAGGCGTAGGCCGGCAGCAGCAGGCACATCCAGAAAATGAATTCAGCCACGGGCAGGCCTCCTGGCGTTCCAATGACACAGACTGAGAATGAACGCCGCGCCCGCCAAGTGCAGGCGCACCCAGTGCAGACCCCACAGTTGCAGGGTCAGGCAGACGTTGTGGTGCTTGGCGCTCTGGCGCACGCTGAGCACCAGCCCCGGTACCAGCGTGAGCATCACCATGATCACGGCGTGATGGGGAAAGCCGTCGAGCAGCGCGGATATCGCCAGGAAATCCAGAATCCAGACGAAGATCGACAGCATCGGGAACCGCAAAAGGCGCAGGCTGAAACCATGGCTGCGCAGTAGTTGCAGATGACTGCCCTGGCGCCACAGTTCCTTGCCCATCCACTCGCGCCAGTTCATTTCGTAACCCCAGTGCAGCGCGACATTTTCATTGATCGACAGCAGTCGGGCGCCGTGCTCGCGCAGGCGCAAGGTGAACTCCTTGTCCTCGCCGGTGCGCAGGGTTTCGTTGAAACCGCCGATCTTGTCGAACCAGCGCCGACGCATCAGCAGGTTGGCACTGGGCAGCCAGTCGACGACATGGCTGGTGTGAGTGGTCGGGCGCAAGGTCCGGCGCTGCCACGCGGTGGCGTACCACGGCGCGGCGGCGGGGGTGTGCAGGTCGAGACCGAAGACATCAGCCTGGCCACTGGCTTCGATGTCGAACAATGGGTGCAACCAGTCTTCCGGCATCTCGATATCGGCATCGATGAACGCCAGCCATTCCCCGGTGGCGATGGCGGTCCCACGATTGCGCAACGCGCCGATCAGCAGGCCTGGCATCACCAGCACGTGGGCGCCGAACTGACGGGCGATCTGCGGACCTTCGTCACTCGAACCGTTGTCGACCACGATCAGCTCACATTCGACATCCGCCGCGTGCGCCGCTTTTTGCGCGGCCAGCAAGGTGCGGCCAATGTGCCGGGCCTCGTTGTACATCGGAATGACGATACTGATCCGGCTCATGTCCTGCTCTCCGTCAGCGGTGCCTGCTCGGCTTTGAGGCGCAAGACGCTGGTCATGGCGAGCATGATCCATACGTATTTCTGATTCGGCGCGCTGAGGAACATCAGGAACAGCGTCAGCGAAAGAAAACTCACCCCCAGATGGGTCATCAGATCCGCCTGTTGCCAGTCACGCCGTAACATCCACGCCGTGCGTGCCCGCGCCAGGTTGTACAGGCCCAGCCCAAGCATGCCGACGAACATCAAACCGGCGGGAACCCCCAGTTCACTGAAGATTTCCAGGTAGGTGTTGTGCGCCCGGCGGTACAGGTCGCCGATCTTGCGGTTGGCGGAAAACGCCTTGGCGTAGCCGGTGGTGGCGTAGTGCAGCGGGAAGGTGCCGGGGCCGGAGCCGAGCAACGGGTTCTCGCGGATCATCTGGCTGCCGACCACGATGTACGAGGCGCGGCGGCCAAGGGACTCGTCGTTGTGCCCCTTGGCCCCGGCGCTCAACACGCTGAGGGACTGGATGCGCGCGATGTAGCCGGCAGGCATCGCGTAGATCGCCAGCGGAATCACGATCGCTGCGCCGAGCATGGCAAAGCCCAGATGACGCGGGCGAATCCGCGCCAGTTGCGCGCGGTAGTGCCAGCAACCAATCACCAGACTCAAGGCCAGCACCACCAGCCCGGAGCGCGATTCGGTCTTGGTCATGCCGCCGAGCAACAGCAGGCAGCAACCGCCCCAGAACAGCCGATGCAACAGGTTCGGGCTGCGGATCACCAGCAGCAGCGCCAGCGGAATGGCAAACGCAATCAGCAGGGCGAAGGCGTTGGGGTCTTCGAGCAGGCCGGCGGCGCGGCCCTGATCCTGGAATTTGGTGGAGAACATGGCCATGGCGCAGGTGGTGCTGACGGCCAGGGTCACCAGTCGGGCAAACAGGTCGAGGTTCAGCTCGCGGCCGATCAGCAGGGTGATGACAAACAGAATCAGGCCGACGCTGATTTCCCGCAGGTGGCCGAGCGACATGCCCATGTCGTCAGTGTTGAGCAGGCTCAGAAAGTACAGGGTCATGAAGGCGATCAGAAAACGCCAGATATTGCTGCGCAGTCGATCCGAGGGAATCTGGTGCATCGCCAGTTGCAGCATCAGGATCACCGCCAGCGACGCGCCGATCAGTTTGCTGCCCGACAGGGAACTGTCCTTGAAGAAACCCTCGAACGGCACCAGGGCGACGATGCCGAGCAGGCCCCAGGTCGGTTTGCGGTACAACACCGCGAACCCCACCAGACCGAGCACTGCGCCTGGCGCCAGGTAGGGCCAGGGGCTGGCCAGCAGAGCGATGCAGGCCAGCCCCAACAGACTGACGATCGAGAGCGGGAAAATCATGCGCGTGCCTCCCGTGCCGTGCGGATGTACAGCTGCGACCAGCGTTCGGCCAGGGCCTTGAGGTCGTAGCGATCCTGTTGCGTGCGTTTTGCGTTGTCGCGCAGTTGCCGTGCCAGTCCGGGCTCTGACAGCAAGGTGTCGAGCTGGCGGGCGAGGGCGGCGCTGTCGGTGGGGGCCGCAAGCAAACCGTTGTGACGGTTCTCCAGCACGTCGGGAATCCCGCCGACGCCGAATGCCACCACCGGCACCCCGGCCTGCATCGCTTCCAGCAGAATCATCGGCGTGCCTTCGGTGCGCGAGCTGATCACAAGCGCATCGAGTTGCTGCCACCAGGGGCGCATGTCGGTCTGGTAACCCGGCAAGCGGATGCGCTGTTGCAAACCGGCGGAGTCGATTCGCGCCTGCAAGTCTTCGCGCTCCGGGCCGTCGCCGAGCATCACCGCGTCGAGTTGCGGGTGCTGGTGACACAGCGGGATCAGCGCGTCGAGAAACAGATCCGGGCCTTTCTCACTGCTCAAACGCCCGACGTAACCGGCGAGCCAGCGTTGTCTTGGCGCATCGGAAAGCAGCGCGGCGGCTGCCGGCAATCCGTTGGGAATCACCTGCAATTTCTCCGCACGCACGCTGGCTTGACGGTGCAACACCGCGATGCTTTCGGCGACACACACCACCCGATCCACCGACGCCGTGCGGCACAGTTGCAGGCTCAGCCAGGTGTAGAACTTCTGCTTGCGGCTGCGCGGGGTAAAGCCGTGTTGAGTGATCACCAGCGGCAGGCGCAACAGCGTGGCGCCGACCCAGCCGAACAACAGGCCTTTGAAATTGTGGGTATTGATCAACGGACGTTCACCGCGCCGCTGACCCAAGTGCCGCAGCAGGGCACCGAGCCCTGCGCAGCCTTGTGCATCGACGCCGGCCTCGCGAAAGCGCGCGATCAATTCCGGCGGCGCATCGAGGAACAGCACCTGGTGCTGCCCCGGCGTCGCCAGGCAATGATCGAGCAACATCCGCTCGGCCCCGTAGAAGCCACCGCTGCTGAGCAAATGCATGATCGGCAGGGCGGCGTTCGGGGTAGAGGACGTGTTCAATTGCGCACCCAGTGCACGAAGCTCGGCACGGTCCAGTTCTTGTGCGGGTTGCTCGGTTGCGCGTTCTGGTCGTTGATCACCAGCAGCACCGGCAGGCCCAGCTCGTGGCTGATTTGCGCCGGATGTTTGAAGCGGTGATCGAAGAACTCACGCACGTAGACCAGTGCAATCGCCAGCAACAGACCGGTGAACAGCCCGAACGGAATGATCAGCATCGGCTTGGGAAACGCCGGTTCGGTCGGTTCGAACGGTGGGCTCAAGACCCGGGCGTTGGACAGGTCGTCGCTCAGCGAACGGGTGGTGCTACTTTCGGCAAAACGCTGGGCGTAGGTCGAGAACGCGGCGTGCAGCGCGTCGATCTCGGTGTCCATCTGCCGCAGTTTGCTCTGGGTTTGCTGCAACTCGTGGATGCGGTTCTTGAACTCGGCGATGCGCGCGGTTTTCTGATCGATCACCTGCTGGACCACCGCCAGATCATTGGTGCGTTCCTGGATACGGTTGCTCACCACCTTGAGGAACTGCTGGCGAGTGCGGGCAATCTGCTCGCGGGTCAGCAACATCGGTTCACTGCCCGGCTGGAACACCGCCAGATCATTCATGTAACGGCTGACCTGGGTGGTCAGTTGCTCGCCCATCTGTTTGATTTCCCGATCCTCGAACGCCACGTTGTCGACCGTGGTGGTGAAGGTGTAGGGGAAGGTGTAGTCGTTGAGTTTGCTGTTACTGGCGGCAGCCAGCGCGGTCTTCAGGTACTCGAGCCAGCGCTGGCTTTGCAGCAGGCGGTCGCGATACAGGTTCAGCGCCTGCTCTTCGGTGTTGATCGCGTTGAGGCGGAAGGTGATTTCCTCCTTCGGATCCGACGCGCCGACACTTTCAAGTAATGCCTGGCGATTGCCTTCCAGTCCATCAAGGCGCACCTGATACAGATGCTTCTTGGTTTCGTAGAAGGACTGCGGCAGGTCGATCGACTGCAGCGCCTGACGGCTCACCAGATAGTTTTGCAGCAGGGCAGAGACGAAGGTCGTGCCTTGATGCGGATCGGGGAAGCTGTAGACGATCGAGATCACGTTGGAGCCAGGCAGGGTTTCGATTTTCAGGCTATCTATCGCGTCCTGGGTCAGCGCGTCGAGCGCGGTGTCGCGCACCGGATCGGTCTCAAGCCCCAGGGTGTTGCGCACGGGGTTGATCACGTACTGGCGCAGCGGCGAACTGATGTAGCGCTTGAACGGTTCGCCCACCAGTTTGCTGAACATGCCGGGCGAAGGGGTGTATTCGCCCTTGTCGCGCAGTTCGCTGATGGTCTGACGGATCAGCGCCGGCGAGCGCAGGATGTTGCTCTCGGTTTCCATGTCCGCCAGCGATGGCGGGATGAAGGTGGCGTTGTCCACGGTCAGCGACGTGGTGGCGTCGCCCTGTGAAAGTTTTTTCGACTGCACGATTACCTGAGCGGTGATATCGAAGCTCTGTTTGAGCAGCAGCGGCAGCACCAGCGCGATCACTGCAAAGACCAGGAAGACCCGTTTCACCAATTGCTTGTTGGCGAAGAAGATCCTGAAGAACTCATGCAGGTAGTTTTCCTTTGGATTCATGGTCGGTCACCTGAGAGTCAGTTGTTGTTGCTGTCTTTGTTGTCGACGCGGTAGCCGAAGCTGAAGCCCACGCCCTGGAACAGCACCACGTCGGCCAGTTGCCGGGCGAGTTCGCCGGCGCTGGCCAGTTTGGTTTTCGGCACGTACAGCATGTCGTCCGGTTGCAGGTAGGCGATTTGCGGCGCCTCGCCCGACAACGCTTTCTCGACGTCGTAACGCACGGCCTGCACCTGATTGCCGTTGCGGCGCATGATCACCACCGAATCGAGCCGCGCCTTGACGTTGGTGCCGCGCGCCAGGGTCAGCGCCTCCAGCACCGACACCGGCCGGCGGATCGGGTAGGAACCCGGCTGGCCGACTTCACCCAGCACATAGATTTCGTTGCCTGCGGTGGACTTGAGCAGCACGTCCACGGTCATGCGGCCCGGCAGTTGTGCGTACTTTTTGTTGAGGAAGGCTTCGAGCTGGTTGACGGTCATGCCTTGCAGCGGCACCGCGCCGATTTCCGGGAAGCTCGCGTAGCCGTCGGTGCCGACGGTGATCTCGCGGCTCATGCCGGTGGCCGGGTGGTTGAGGGCGCTTTTCAGGTTCTGCTCGTTGGTCAGCGGGCTGATGATCTGCACCGTCAACTGATTGCGGTTGGGCTGGAACAACTGTTTGCGTTGATAGGCGCGCTGGATTTCCTGGCGCGCTTCTTCGCTGGTCAGCCCGGCGATTTTCACCGACGTGTTGGCGCCCGGCAGTTCGATGGTGCCGTCCGGCAGTACCAACTGGTTGCCATTGAGCTGGCTGGCGGCGGTGAAGTTCAGGCCGATCTGGTCACCCGACTGCACGCGGTAAGCGTCCGAGCCGCTGGTGCTGATGTGGAAGATCACGTCCAGCACATCCTGCGGGCGCAGGGTCTGCTCGATCTTCGGCATGTCGGTGGCCTGGGAGTTGGCCGGGGTGGCGGTGAGAATGTTCACCGGCATGTTCTGGGTTTCGGAGGTGCTCGAGCAGCCTGCAAGCGGCAGCATCAGCAGCACAAGAATCCTGGCGTTCATGGCGTCATCCTTTGCGGTTGCTTACAGGTTTTTGTAGAGCCATTTAGGCATGTAGTACTTGCGCCGGTTGAACACGCTGCCGACCACTTTGGCCCCGGCCTGGGTCAAGCGCTGCACTGCCGCCTGGGCGACTTCCCAGCGGGTGTCTTCGGCGCGTACCACGAACACCACGCCGTCGACCTGGGTGCTGATGACCAACGTGTCGGCGGCCGAATACACCGCGTCGCCATCGATCACCACAAAGCGGTACTGAGCGCCCAGTTGATCCAGCAGCGGGCTCAGGCGCTCGGCAGTCAGGTGTTCAGTAGTGCGGATCGGCCGGCCATTGGGCAGCACATGAAACGGCAGGCTCGACACCTGCACCACGCAGTCCTGCAGCAGCGGCGGGTTGTCCGGGTTGAACAGCAGGTCGCGCAGGCCGCGCTCCTTGCTCAGGTTCAGTTGCAGGGTCAGGTTGCTCGCCGACTGGCTGGCGTCGACGTACAGCACCTGGCCGCTGCTCATCTGCGCCAGTTGACTGGCCAGCGCCAGGGCGCTGGTGGTGGTGCCGGCGCCGGGGTTGGCGGCGGTCAGAAACAGGATCCGCAGATCCAGGTCCAGCACGGTCGAAGTCAGGTTCGACTCGCTGGGGCTGGCAATGCTCAGGCTTTTGTTGGTTGAACCGTCCATTAGCTTGCTCCGTGGCCGCTGAATACTTTGAAGGGGGTTTTCAACAGAATCTTCAGATCAAGCAGAAGGCTCTGCTCGGCGATATAGCTGAGGTCCAACTCAACGCGCTGGTCGAAGTCGATGTTGCTGCGTCCTGAGATCTGCCACAGGCCGGTCATGCCGGGGTAGATCGCCAGACGGGCGAGGTGACTGTCCTTGTAGCGGTAGGCGTTGAACGAGGTCGGGCGAGGGCCGACCAGGCGCATGTCGCCGGTCACTACGTTGATCAGGTTGGGCAGCTCGTCGAGGCTGGTACGCCGCAGGAAGCCACCGATCCCGGTGATGCGCGGATCCTGGTCGATCTTGAAGTCGATGGCGTCGGCACCGTGCTTGTTCAGGTGACGCAGCGACTCCTTGAGCTCTTCGGCGTTGGCGACCATGGTCCGGAACTTGTACATACCGAACTTGCGCCCGCGATAACCGGTGCGTTTCTGCACGAACATCACCGGGCCCTTGCTGGTGAATTTGATGGCCAGCGCCAGACCGATCAGCAGCGGCGAAATCATCAGCAGAATCGTCAGCGCACCGAGGCAGGCGACCACCCGATTGGTGCGCGACAGTTGCCACGGCCGACCGCCCTCGCGACCGGTCATCCAGCCCTGGCCCTGGCGGTGGATTGCCGCGTCCAGGCGCATTCGCTGTTCCGGATCCATGCGTTTGTCACGCACCAGTTGTTGGATCGGTACACCTTTCTCAAGTCCAGTCATGGAGTCCTCCGCTGATGTTCAGCCGCGAACGGTGCGTGGGCGATAGGCAGTGGGGTAGTAATCGCGGAACCAGGCGATGAACCGCCCCAGTCCCTCATCCAGCTCTATCCGGGGCTGAAACCCGGTGGCCTGGGCCAGGTCGCTGGCCTCGGCGCAGGTATTGAGTACGTCGCCCGGCTGCAGCGGCAGCAGCTCGACCACGGCTTTCTGACCGAGGTGTTTTTCCAGCAGGGCGAGGTAGGTTTTCAGCGCCACCGGGTGCTGGCCGCCGATGTTGAACAAGCGCCACGGCGCCATGCTGCTGGCCGGGTCGGGTTGTTCGCGGTTCCACTCGGGATTGGCCCGGGGCGCCCGCTCGATCAGGCGCGCGATGCTTTCGATGATGTCGTCGATGTAGGTGAAATCGCGCTGATGCTCGCCGTAGTTGAACAGCTTCAGTGGCGAGCCTTCGCTGATCGCCTTGGCGAACTGGATCGGCGACATGTCCGGCCGGCCCCACGGTCCGTAGACCGTGAAAAAGCGCAGCCCGGTGCAAGGGATGCCGAACAGGTGGCTGTAGCTGTGGGCCATCAATTCATTGGCTTTCTTGGTCGCGGCGTACAGTGACAGCGGGTGATTGACGCCGTCCTGCACCGAGTAGGGCGTGCGCTGGTTGGCGCCGTACACCGAACTGGACGAGGCGTAAATCAGGTGCTCGACCGGGTGCCGGCGGCAGCACTCCAGAATGTTCAGGAAACCGTCGAGGTTGCTGTCCAGATAGGCCCGTGGATTCTCCAGCGAATAGCGCACCCCGGCCTGCGCGGCGAGATGGACCACGACTTGCGGCCGCTCGCTCGCGAACAATGCTTCCAGCGCCGCAGCATCTGCCAGATCAACCGTAGCGAGCTGGACATCGCCAATTTGCCCGCGCACCCAGTCCACCCGATCGTGCTTGAGCTGCGGGTCGTAGTAGCTGTTGAAGTTATCCAGGCCGATCACCTGATGCCCGTCGCGCACCAGCCGCAGCACGCCATGAGCACCAATGAACCCGGCCGCACCGGTGACGAGGATTTTCATGGCCGCAACCCGTCAGGCGCGATGTGGCGCAGACCGATGCCGCTGTAGTGCAGGCCGGCGGCTGCCACTTGTTCCGGGTTGTAGAGATTGCGTCCGTCGATGATGACTTTCGAGCGCAGCTTGCTGGCCAGCAGCTCGAAATCCACCACGCGGAAATTCTTCCACTCGGTGCAGATCACCAGTGCGTCGGCGTCTTCCAGGGTGTCGTCGCGGGTGGCGCACAGGTGCAGGTCATTGCGGTATCCGTAAATGCGCCGGCATTCGGACATCGCTTCCGGATCATAGGCCTGCACGCTGGCGCCTTCGGCCCACAGCGCCTCCATCAGGTAACGACTCGGGGCTTCACGCATGTCATCGGTGTTCGGCTTGAACGCCAAACCCCAGATCGCGATCGACTTGCCGGCCAGGCCTTGAGGGAATTGCGCCCTGAGTTTGCTGAACAGAATGTGCCGTTGCGCGTCATTGACGTCGGTGACGCTGCGCAGCAGTTTCAATGGCATGCCGTTGTGTTCGGCGGTGTGCAGCAGGGCGCGCAGGTCCTTGGGAAAGCACGAGCCACCGAAGCCGCAGCCCGGGTAGATGAAGTGATAGCCGATGCGCGGGTCGGAGCCGATGCCCTTGCGCACCGCTTCGATGTCGGCGCCGAGCAGTTCGGTGAGGTTGGCCAGCTCGTTCATGAAGCTGATGCGGGTGGCGAGCATGGCGTTGGCTGCGTACTTGGTCAGCTCGGCGCTGCGGTTGTCCATGAACATCAGTTTTTCGTGGTTGCGGCAGAACGGCGCGTACAGCTCGCTCATCTGCTCGCGGGCCAGGTCATCGTGGGTGCCGACGATGATCCGGTCCGGCCGCATGCAGTCGGCGAGGGCGCTGCCTTCCTTGAGAAATTCGGGGTTGGACACCACCCGCACTGCCAGAGCGCTTTTGCCACGCCGTTGCAGTTCTTCTTCAGCGGTGTGCAGCACCTGATCCGCCGTGCCGACCGGCACTGTGGATTTGATGATCAACGTGCGATCGTCTTCCATGAAGCTGGCGATCTGCCGCGCCACGTTGAGCACATGGCTGAGGTCGGCGGAGCCGTCTTCGTCGGCCGGCGTGCCCACGGCGATGAAGATCAGTGCGGCATGTTCCACCGCATCGCTGGCCTGGGTGCTGAATAATAAACGCCCGGCCTTGATGTTTTCTTCCAAAGTTGCCGAAAGACCCGGTTCGCTAATAGGCGGTACCGCCTGTTGCAGTTGTTTAATCTTGTTCGGGTCAATATCGACGCACAATACGCGATGTCCGACATCGGCAAGTGCGGCTGCTTGTATCAGGCCAACATAGCCCGTACCAAATACGCTCACGTCCATATTGGCGTGCCTCGTAAGACGGTGATGGAAGATCGAAAATGGAACTGTCAAAAGGGGTATAGCGCAGCGTGGGAAAAGCGTGTCAGCAAAATGACATGTTGCAAGGGTATAACACCCCCATTTTTGGGGGCGAAAGGCCATCAAGTGCTTGCTGTAGATGGATTTGTCCCGTTCTTGACGTGTTCGAAGAAATCGATAAACGGTCGTAGGCCACGAATTTCAAGGGTTTTAACGACTTGGGTGTGTCAGATTTGAGTCAACGTTTTTTTGACGCTTTTTGATTATGTCCGACATTTCTTGCGCTTTAATGGCCCGGTGCTAGTGTCAGATTTTGACCGACAAACCCTTGACAACCTCTCGTCGGACGCGCCCCGGAATCGCCATGTTTCGATATCTGAAAGAACTGCTTTTAATTATTTATCTGTTGCTTTATTTCGAATATTACCTTGACCGATTAAATGCGATGGGTATTGGTCTGGCAGTACTTCTTTTTGGCGCGATGTTTTTGACGCTGACTTTCGCATTATTACTAACAGCCTATATACGTCAGACTTTCATTCGGCATTTGTTCGCATTAACCCTGTTTATTTCGGCGGTGTTTTTCGATGTTTATACGAGGGTGACCGCCGATTACCTGACCTACAGCAGTTTCGTCTCGCTGGTGTATTCCGGCGGCTTCATTCAGGAAGCGGCGTATCAGTACCGGGGGGCGATCATCCACGGACTGCTCAACGGCTTGCTGCTGTTGTTCGGAATCGGTCTCAAGCCTCGGCACGCGATCCCGGTACCCAATGCCTTGCGGATCGCTGCGCCGCTCTGCGGTGTGTTGCTGCTCAGCGCCGTGTTGTTCGTGCGCGCCGGCGAGGGTGCACGCGGGTTGCCGATCATGTACACGCCGCTGGCCTATCTGAATTTGTTCGGCTACGAAGCGCTGCACAACACCGTCGGCCCGCGTGAGCCGGTGACCCTGGCGCGCAATGGCCCGGCGGTCGGTCACGACATCGTGCTAATCATCGACGAGAGCATTTCCGGCAATTACCTGGACATCAACGCGCCATTCGGTGTGCACAGCAACCTCAAGCAGGCCCGTCCGGGCGTGCAGATCTTCAATTACGGTTACGCGGCGTCCATCGCCAATTGCAGCGCCGACACCAACATCACCCTGCGCTACGGCGGCACCCGCGCCGACTACATGCGGATCAACAGCACGCTGCCGTCAATCTGGCAATACGCCAAAAAGGCCGGCATGCGCACGGTCTACATCGACGCTCAGCGCACCGGCGGCAACCTGCAGAACCTGATGAACGATGCCGAGAAAAAGGACATCGACGAATTCGTGCAATTCGACCAGACCAGCGTGCGCGACCGCGACATGGCCGCCGCCGCCAAGCTGATCGAACTGCTCAACGACGATAAACCGGAGCTGGTGCTGATCAACAAGGTCGGCGCGCATTTTCCGGTGCACGACAAATACCCGGACGCCTTCATGGCCTACCGCCCGACCTTGCCGCGCGGACAGTTCACGGAAGTCGCCGACACCGGCGAGCGCACCGGCTTCAACGGCCAGCCGGATGACTGGGTGCTGTATCGCAACGCCTACAAGAACACCGTGCTGTGGAATGTCGGCGAGTTCTTCTCGCGGGTGTTTGCCCAGGCCAATCTGAACAACGCGCTGCTGATCTACACCTCGGATCACGGCCAGGATTTGCACGAGCGCGGTAATCCGGGACTGAACACCCACTGCGGCGGCGACCCGGTGGAGGAAGAGGGCCTGGTGCCGCTGGTGGTGATTCAGGGCGATCAGTTGCAGACGCTCGACTGGTCGGCGCAACTGGTGGCGAACAAGGATCGTTCCAGTCACTACAACATCTTCCCGACCCTGTTGCAGTTGATGGGCTACGACCTGCCGGGAATCGAAGCGGTGTACGGCAAACCGCTGAGCGTGGCGACGGCGGATGAATTCACCTTCAACTACCGCTTCAACGCGCGGCTGGGAGCCAAACCCGAGTGGAAACACATCGACCTGAACAGCATCGTCACGCCGGGTGAAGCGCCGACGAGTGTGGCGGTGGGGCAGTAACGCGTCGGTATCCGCTATCCTTGGCCGACACGGATCGATCGGATGGCGGCATGCTCCAGGTTCAAAACGTCTTCAAAAGCTACCTCACCCCGCAAGGCCCGTTGCCGGTGCTGCAAGGCATCGACCTGACGCTCAGGCCCGGCAGCAGCCTGGCGCTGATGGGCGAGTCGGGCAGCGGCAAGAGCACGCTGCTGCATCTGATTGCCGGGCTCGACAAAGTCGACAGCGGCAGCATCAGCAGCGGCGAACATCGGCTGGACCGCATGAACGAGGCGCAACTGGCCAACTGGCGGCGCACCGAAATCGGTCTGGTGTTCCAGCAGTACAACCTGATCGGCAGCCTGCGGATCGAAGACAATCTGGCGTTTCAGGCGCGCCTGGCCGGGCGGCATGATCCGCGCTGGCAGCGGCATCTGGTACAGCGTCTGGGGCTGAGCGAATTGCTCAAGCGCTATCCCGAACAACTCTCCGGCGGCCAGCAACAGCGGGTTGCGCTCGGTCGGGCGCTGGCCGCGCAACCGAAACTGCTGCTGGCCGACGAGCCCACCGGCAGCCTCGACGAAGCCACTAGCGACGAAGTGCTGCGACTGTTGCTGGAATTGCTCGACGACACTCCGACCACCTTGCTGATGGTCACCCACAGTCAGCGCGTGGCGGCGCGGCTGGCGGAGCGCGTGGTGCTGTCCAGCGGTCGGTTGACGTGAAGGTTTTCCGTCACGCGCTGATGGCGCTGCTCAGTCACTGGCGGCGCCATCCGGTGCAGTTTTTCAGCGTGCTGACCGGGTTGTGGCTGGCCACCAGTCTGTTGACCGGGGTCGAAGCGCTCAACAGTCAGGCGCGGGACAGTTACGCCCGGGCCAGCCAGTTGATTGGCGGCGAACCCCAGGCCAGCCTCAGCACGCCGAACGGCGCGACGTTCCCGCAACAATGGTTCGTCGACCTGCGGCGCCTGGGCTGGCCGGTGTCGCTGGTGCTGCAAGGGCGCCTGATTCTTAAAAATCACGAAAACCAGCGCCTGCAATTGATGGGTATCGAACCGGTGTCGTTGCCCGGCGACAGCGCGGTAGCCGGACAGGCGATGCCGATCGAGCGCATCGTCGAGTTCTTCAGCCCGCCGGGCAGCACCTGGATTTCTCCCGAAACCTTGCGGGCGCTGAAACTCGCCGAGGGCGCGACGCCAACCACCGAATCCGGCCAGACGCTGCCGCCGCTGCGGGCGCAAACCGACATGGCCCCCGGCGTGCTGTTGGTGGACATTGGCGTCGCTCAGCGCGTGCTCGAACAACCCGAGCAACTGTCACGCCTGCTGCTGCCAAAGGATTTTCACGCTGACATCCCGGCCGCGTTCAAAGGTCAGTTGCAGCTCAAGAGCAGTGGTGAGGAAAACAACCTTGCGCGACTGACCGAAAGCTTCCACCTCAACCTCGATGCGCTCGGGTTTCTCTCGTTCATCGTTGGATTGTTCATTGTTCACGCGGCCATCGGTCTGGCGCTGGAACAGCGCCGGGGATTGCTGCGCACCTTGAGAGCCTGCGGAGTCAGCGCGCGGATGCTGATCGCTTGCCTGATCGTCGAACTCGGCGCGCTGGCGTTGATCGGCGGATTGTTCGGCGTAGTCAGCGGTTATTGGCTGGCGAGCGTGCTGTTGCCGGATGTCGCCGCCAGCCTGCGCGGTCTGTACGGCGCGGAAGTGGCGGGGCAGTTGCGTCTGAGTCCGTGGTGGTGGTTCAGCGGCATCGGCTTGAGTCTGCTCGGTGCGTTACTGGCCGGGGCCAATAGCCTGCTGCGGGCGGCGCGTCTGCCGTTGCTGGCGGTGGCGGATCCGCAGGCCTGGCATCAGCAACATGCGCGCTGGTTGCGGCGTCAGGGTTGGGTCGCGGGTATCTGTGCAGTTATCGCGCTGGCGGCGCTGGTGTGGGGCAACAGCCTGGCTAGCGGTTTTGTGTTGATGGCGGGGCTGTTGCTCGGCGCCGCACTGGCGTTGCCGGTGTTGCTCAGCGCGCTGCTCAACGGTTTGCTCGGGCGCAGCCGCTCGGTGCTCGGGCAGTGGTTTCTCGCCGATTGCCGCCAGCAATTGCCGGCGCTGAGCCTGGCGTTGATGGCGCTGCTGCTGGCGATGGCGGCGAACATCGGTGCCGGCAGCATGACCGCCGGTTTCCGCCAGACCTTCAACGACTGGCTCGAACAACGGCTCACCGCCGAGCTCTATCTGAACCCGAGCAACCCGGCTCAGGCGCGAGAGCTGTCCACCTGGCTCAAACAGCAACCGAGCGTCACCGCGATCATGCCCAACTGGCAGGTTTCGGTGACGCTGCAAGGCTGGCCAGCGGACGTGTTCGGGATCATCGATCATCCGCACTATCGCCAGCACTGGCCGTTGCTCGAATCTCGAGGAGACGACCCGTGGGCGGCGCTGGCCAAGGACGATGCGGTGATGCTCAGCGAACAACTGGCGCGGCGCTTGAAAGTGACGCCGGGCGATCACCTGTCGATTCCCACGCCGGGCGGGTCGTGGTCGCCGCGCATCGTCGGGATCTACGCTGACTACGGCAATCCCAAGGGCCATGTGCTGGTCAACAGCAATCACCTGTTGCGCGGCTGGCCACAGCTGACGCCAAACCGCTTCAACCTGCGCATCGACCCGCCGAACATCCCGGCGTTGCTCACGGCCTTGCAGGCACGCTTCCAGCTTGATGACAGCCGGATCGTCGATCAGGCGCGGCTCAAGGGCTGGTCGGTGCAAGTCTTCGAACGCACCTTCGCCGCGACCGCCGCGCTGAATAGCCTGACGCTTGCCGTCGCCGGCGTGGCGCTGTTCATCAGCCTGCTGACCCAGAGTCAGAGCCGTCTCGGCCAGCTCGCACCGTTGTGGGCCCTGGGCGTGACGCGACGGCAATTGATGCTGCTCAACCTCGGGCAAACGTGGCTGTTGGCGCTGCTGACGCTGGTGCTGGCCTTGCCGTTGGGTATCGGCCTGGCGTGGTGTCTGGACGCGGTGATCAACGTGCAGGCCTTTGGCTGGCGTCTGCCGCTGCGGGTGTTTCCATGGCAGTTGCTGCAACTGATGGGGCTGGCGCTGCTGGCGACCTTGCTGGCCTCGGCGTGGCCGCTGTATTCGCTGTACCGCACGCAACCGGCGGACTTGTTGAGGACGTTTGCCCATGAGGACTAGGTTTGCGCTGGCGTTTCTGGCGTTATTGCTTGGTGGATGCGACAACCCGGCAACGGAGCAGAAGGGTTTCGCCGGCATGGGCGCTCAGGCGCAGGCGTTTACGCCGGTGGTGCCGGGGCGGGTGTTCAGCTTCCCGGCGGATCACGGCGCCCATGACGGTTTTCGTATCGAATGGTGGTACGTGACGGCCAATCTCAAGGATGCGCAGGGCGACGATTTCGGCGTGCAGTGGACGTTGTTTCGCAGCGCTCTGAACGCCTCGCCGCCGCAGCCGGGCTGGGCCAATCAGACGATCTGGCTCGGGCATGCGGCGGTCACCTCGGCCAGCGTCCACCATGCCGCCGAGCGTTACGCCCGTGGCGGCGTGGGGCAGGCCGGCGTGCGTGCAGCGCCGTTCGAGGCGTGGATCGACGACTGGCGTTTCGTCAGTCAGGCGAGCGATCCGCTGGCCGACCTGCAACTCAGCGCCCGGGACAAGAACTTCAGCTACCAGCTGCGCCTGACCTCCAGCCGCCCGCTGGTGTTGCAAGGCGACAAGGGCTTCAGCCCGAAATCCGAACAGGGCCAGGCGTCGTATTACTACAGCCAGCCGTTTTTCCAGGCCAGCGGCACCCTGCAGATCGACGGCCAGACCTATACCGTCAACGGCCCGGCCTGGCTCGACCGCGAATGGAGCAGCCAGCCGCTGACCGCCAACCAGACAGGGTGGGACTGGTTCTCCCTGCATCTGGACGGCGGCGAACACGTCATGCTGTACCGCATGCGCCAGAAGGAAGGGGCGCCGTACCTGACCGGCACGTGGATTGCCGCCGATGGCCAGACCGAAACCCTGCACGCGGAGCAGATCAAGCTGACCCCGCAGGACACTGCGAAGGTCGCCGGCCGTTCGATGCCGGTGCGCTGGTCGATCGACATTCCGGAAAAAAAACTGCAGATCACCCTTGATGCAATCAACCCCGACGCCTGGATGAACCTGCGCATTCCGTATTGGGAAGGGCCGGTGCGCCTGAGCGGCAACCGGGGTGGGCAGGGTTATCTGGAGATGACCGGGTATTGATTCCACGCGCCGTGCCGCGAAGGAATCGATTGGAACTCTGTCCAGGATGCCCCCTCTACCGAGGAACATGGCCGAGGATCCGATCCATGAGCGAGGAACTGAAATCTCCAGACCTGACGACCTGGCAGCAAATGTTTGACGATCAGACGTACTGGCAACAATCCCCGGATGCCCATTACTTCGATCTGCAGCGCATCGCTGACGATTTGCTCGGCCAAGGTGCCATCGATCTTGAGCAGTGGCAGATCCTCAGAGCCAAGGCCGATGACCTGCACAAGGACTCACCCGCCGTAAACGTTGCGCGGGAACTCGATGACCCGGAAGCCTGAGGAGGTACGACATGAAGACTGTTCCTGATAGCGAGCACCCCGACGAACCTCGTCCGCCGGGTGAAACCGAGCGCGACAACGACGCACTGCGTCCCACCGATCCCAAACAGCGGCAGAGCTCCGGTAAAGGCACCCCCAGTGGCGAGTCCACGGCGCAGGACACTGCGCAACGATCGCGGAACAAACCCTGAAGCGCGTCTATGCTCACTGGCACATCCGTCGCTGACCACGTTGGCGCCGGGTGTTGCCATCCATCACAGGGAAAGTACCGCTTATGAAGCTCCAAGCACTGACGCACGCGATTGCACTTGCCACTGTCCTTTCTACTGCCAGCTTTTCGGCGGTGGCCGCCGATATACCGCTTTCGGCCGCTGTCGAGGCCGACCGGGTCACCACCAAAGTGCTGGCGGTTGACCCGGCCAATCATCAAGTGGTCCTGGAAGGCGCGGAAGGTCGCCAGGTGCACATTCAGCTCAGCGACAAGGCGAAAAACCTCGGTAATTTGAAAGTGGGCGATCTGGTACAGATCGAAGTGACCCGCTCTGTGGCCGCTTATCTGGACACCGACGTGGATAAAGGTCTGCCAGGCTCTACCGAGCGCACCGGTGAACTGCGCAACGCCGTGGGCAGCAGCAACCCCGGTGGCGAGGCCTTCCGCCAGGTTCAGGTGCAACTGAAAATCACCAAAATTGATTTGGCGACAAACCAGGTCACCCTGGAAAACCCTTCGGGCCAGTCGAAAACCCTCAACGTCGAAAAGCCTGAGATTCAGGCCAAACTGAAAGATTTGAAAGTCGGGCAAAGCGTCGTGGTCACTTACACCGATGTATTAAAAGTGACCAGTCAGCATGAAAGTTGAGTATTGACTCTACAGAATGGCTGTTCTTGTACAAGTAATTGTATGAGAACAGTCATATGAAGTATTCGAGGTGGTGATGTCAGAAAGTTTGTCGGGAAAAATCGGTAAGCAATGTCCTTTAACTTTTCAGTACATAAATTTCATCTTCAATTAGCACGACATATCCGCCAACTTCCATTAAAATCCCTCCCGTTCGCCCAGTGTCAGGGCTCTTTACCGGTGCATGGATTGCCAGGCCATTACACTGGGCGAACACCTCCTCGGAGTGGAAGCCAAAGAATTCAGATGCAGAAAGGGCGACTTTGAAGTCGCCCTTTTTTATTGTCTTACGATTTGGCGGGTCGCATGCGCTGTTGTAACTGAAGGCGCTTGAGCGTTTCCTGATACATGGTGGTGCGGCGGTGCTGTTTGCCGTATCCACCGATCGCGGCCACGGTGCCGGCCTGAATGTGATCGAGGTAGCGGAAAATCGTCCGCGGCGAGAGGCATTTGATGCCGTAGCCAAGGTTGCTTAAACGATCCTGCAGCGTGTATCCCGGGACCCGGTCGTCCATCGAAAAATGCAGCCCGTGAGCCTTGATCAGCCGTGCATTCCACAAGGTGCAGAAGCTTTTCAGGTGAGTTTCCCGGTAGGGTTTTGGATCCCGGGACGGCAACCCGAAATGCTGTTTTGCCCGGCGGAAATAGTGTTTGAAATAACGAGAAGACAAACGCCAGGTGTCTCTAAGGACGCCGCGATCCAATTGTTCGACGCAACCGACCGCCGCGGTATCCAAAGATTGCATGCACTCATTCATCATCATCGAAAAGACAGTACTGTCAAAAACGAAAGTGTCGGTGTGCAGCAAAAACAGGTAATCGGTTTCAACTTTCGCAAGTGCCAGATCAAGTGCCTTGCCATGAGCAATATGCCCCGCTTCCTTGCCGGGTGAAGGGCGCTCGATCAAGTTGATCCAGTCCAGAGACCGCAAGTAAATCAGGCTTTCATCGGCGGAATCGTTGTCCACCACCCACACCGGAATTTGATTCTCCTTGACGTACTGCTGGAGAAACTCCAGGCACATCCGGGTTATTTCCGGCGTCTTGTAATTGACCAATACAAGGCTGAAGGCGGGCAGTTGTTTTGAGGTGGAATCGATCGCACTCATGGTCCGGGCTCACTTCAAGTTGAAGGGTTCTGCTGACGGCAATCAGCACACAGAACCGCTGCTTTGTGGCCCGGATGGTAGGGACGCAACCTTAGTTCAAGCTTAATTGCTAAGCGCCCGGGCCGGGCGACTTGTTACGGCTTGCGACACCGGCGAGGCGCTTGGCGATCAAGCGCGGTTCCACGGTAAGATGCGCCGCCCTTTCAAGTTCAAGGAAGACAACGGCCCGCGCCGTTCGCCAAGGATGAAACCACTTTCCCTCTACCACCCGGCCCTTTACTGGCTGCGCGTGTGGCAAAAAAGACTGTTCCGCCACATCGCCTGGCATTGCTCGAGCAAACGCTACGCGCGGCCTGCCACGACGTTCGAGCGCCTGCCTTACCGCTACCTCAAACACACCTCAAAACTGATCCGCAAACTCGGCGACTCCAACCTCGCGCTGCAACACAACAAAGTCATCAACCTCAAACTCGCCGTCGCCGCCATCGACGGCGTCACCATCGCCCCCGGCGAATATTTCTCCTTCTGCCGCCTCGTCGGCCGCCCGACCCGCCAACGCGGCTATGTCGAAGGCATGGAACTCTCATTCGGCGAAGCTCGCACCGGCATCGGCGGCGGCATCTGCCAACTCAGCAACCTCATCCACTGGATGGCTATTCACTCACCGCTGGTCGTCATCGAACGCGCCAACCACAGCTTCGACCCCTTCCCGGACGACGGCCGCGTCCTGCCATTCGGCTCCGGCGCGGCGATTTTCTACAACTACATCGACCTGGTACTGCACAACCCGACGGATCGCAGCTTTCAGCTGAAGTTGAAGGTCGGGGAGACGCAGTTGGAGGGGGAATTGTTGTGTGATCGGGAGCGGGCTTATCGGTATCACGTGTTTGAAGTGGGGCATCGGTTTGTGCGGGAGGGGGAGCGGGTGTATCGGGAGAATGAGATTTGGCGGGAGGTGAGGGAGAAGGGGCAGGTGGGGGCGTTGGTGGAGAGGGAGCGGTTGTATGGGAATCGGGTGGTGGTTAAGTATGAGGTTTTGGAGGGGATGATTGAGGGGGGATAGCGGTGATGTTGTTTTGGTCAGTTGGTTTATTCCATATGTCGGAAGCGTTTATCGATACTAGCTTTCCAGACTTTTCGATATGTTCTCTAGCGCTATTTTGAACTCTTCCCAGTTTTTTGCTTTTTCACAATTAGTCGGATTTTGCCAGTCTTGATTGCGGATTAGAGAGATAACAAAGGAGCCGCGAGTGCTGAATTCTGGATACCATCCGATATCGAGTACTTGCCCGCATGGGAGGATCGATTGGACAAAAGGGGGGCAGATGTATTTTAAATTTTAATCAGCAAAAAATAGATCTGTCCCCTTTGGATTAGAAGAATAAATAAGTTTTCTCTGGTTATAGGCCTCGTTGGTGAACTCAGTTGCGAAAGTAGAGCTCGTCGATCTGCCGTCGTCGAATCGATAAATACTCTTCCCAGATTTTCGGAAAGTCTTCGTCGCGGGTAAGGGGGAAGGTCAGGTAAATGTGTTTACCACTAACGCTAATATACTGCCTCGTCCGTTTGAATGCGGGTTGCTCGTGAACTGATACACTCTCATCATAACCATCGTGGCGCTGCTGGATGCTGATCCGGTGCGGAGCAATCATTCCTCGTGAAAAGTCGATGACCCAACTGCTGTCCACAGCAGTGGTGAGGTAACCGTACACGCCATTGTCGGATAAGCGAATACACGATCTAGCGTGTACGCCCTCATCATCGTTTACCAGTACGATTTGGTCGTTGAAATAATCGATGCGGCTTTGATTAGGACCTGTTAGCAGAAGACCCCAACCCTCTGCTCCCATATGGAATTCACCTGTATTGTTAAATTCTGCAATCCAGTCATTCGGTAGGATGATTTTGTGTCTGCTCATATTGAGTATTTAGTTGCTTTAGTGGGTTCAAAAAAAGGGGAATTTGTTTCTTCAAATGAAAATGAATCTGTCTTTTTAGTTATTTGGTTCTATGAAGGATGGATTTGTTAACTTTGGTTGTGTTAGAGGTTGGTGATGTTGTCTGGGCCTCCACTGTTGATAAGTATATTGATCCGACGATTGAAGAGTTCAAGCTCTTCAGGAATGTTGTGGGTCGTAACTGCTTTTTTGAGAAAGGATATTGTTGCCGAGATTGTTTGTTTATCATTGTTGTCAGCGTCTCGGATCAGATCGAATCCATCCTTCGAAAGATGGGGGTGCTTGGTTCTTAAGTAGTAATAGCAGCCGATGTTCTCAAGAAGGTCGTGTGCATCGGCTATCGTAAGTTCTACAGTGCTTAGATACGAGCTAAATGCGTTTTTCAGTACATATGTGGAGTTATTCAGTGATTTTAAAAATACGCTCGAATCCTGCCAGTTTCTGATATGTAGCTGAGTTCCCCAGTCGGGGTCTCTCGTGAAATACTCTCCTTTGCCCCTAAAATAATCTGGAAACTCGTGTTTGCTTAGCGCAATTTCAAAGTTGCTCGTCATTGTGCGTACTTAGTTTTTCATATGAAAAGGGGGAAGATTTATTTTTGCTAAAGAAAATAAATCTATTCCCTTTGGATTAGGTTTGTCGCTACTCTTTGTATGTGAATGTGCCTCTGAAAGTGATTTCTTTGCCTCGGATTACGCGGGCTGGTGGATTGCCTTGAAAAGTGAAGTCGTATATTGCAATAAGAGTGTCTATCGTTTGATTGGTAGGCTGAATATTCTTTGATTTTATGTCTGAGGATATATCGGAGTCGTAAGAAAAGCCTTTAATTGCGCTCTCGAGAGAGTCGGTGTTTTCGACTTTGTCGGCTTCGATAAAATCATTATCTATAAAGCCAAGTGAAAACGCATTTGTGAACTCGCATCCAAGCGAGTCTCCATCTTCTGAATATGCCGGCAACATTATTTCCTGGAGTGTTGACGGCTCCCAACCAGTTTTTGCAGTCCAGATTGAGACTGTTTTTGTTTCTACCATTTTTTGTGCCTTAATTTTTGAGACCTGAAGGAAGGGAGTCAACGCCACCGTCTAGTCTTCTGCCAGCCCATTCATTGAGTCCTTGGCGGAACTCGCCATAATCTTTCGAATTGTCAATTACTTTAAGTATTTCATTGTGTGCTTTTGTAGACCCTTTGCCTCCATGATGACCAGTAGGGTTTACAAATTTCACGTCACTAATTGCGATCCGTAGCTCATATATCTGTTCAGCACTCACGCCCCAGCGCTTGAATGTGTCAGCTCTCGAAACCATGAAAGTTAAAAGGGGACATAGTTAAAAGGGGACAGATTTATTTTCTTTAGCGAAAAATAAATCTGCCCCCTTTGATTCCTTGATTTAGTTCTATTTAAAGTTGCGCGCTGCTGGCTTTTTTTAGAAGGTTTTCAAGTTCTGGATAGGATTCGAGTTCTTCGTGGTTTAGAGAGTTAATAATAGCTTGTATTTTTTTTGCGTATTTATTCTCGATTGGGACTTCACTCCAGTCCAGTTCTGAGGCAGAGACTATTAATACTTCGGTAAATGGAGAGTCCAAAAGTTTCTTTAGAATTTCAATTGCCTGGGTGGAGCGATTCTCTCCAAGTGCCGCAGCACTTCGCTCCTGCCAATACTCTTCCCTTGATAGGATCGTGTCATTAAGCCGGTTCCAGTCTTCAGCGCTGAATTTTCCTAGAACTCCTTTGGCTACCTGCTCTGTAATGTATTCATTCCAGTTAGAATCCTCGCTTTGTCCCAGCCAGTAGTTGTATTCATCGAAGGCCTTGCTGTCCATGATTTGTCTCAATTCAAATAGGAGGCGACATAGGTGAGTCGCCAGCTGGGAAGGAGGATGTGATAACGCCGTCGTCTTTGAGTACTTGCCACTGCACGCCGTCAACTGTTTTTGTATGCAAAGTTGTGGTGACACCATCAACTTCTCGCATGAAAACACCAGGTGTTGCTGCTACCTCGTCGGTCACCCAAAGTATCTTTTCGTTGCTCCAGGTTTTAGGTGCGAGTGTATGCTTTCCACCTTTTTTGGCGGACATGCCAGTAGTGCCGTCTTTTCGTTCAAGAATCATTTTGAAGTCTTCGACTTTTATCGTACCGTCCGGATTTGTCAGCAAAACGTTCATTTGGTGGTCGGGAGATGTCAGTACCTCAGAGGAGTGGCCTCCAATTGGTTTGTTACTATTTGGACTGCGAGTGCCGAACAGTATTTTGTTCTGCATCTGTGCTGGAATTGGGCCAGTGTATGGACGATTGTACGGGTCCGGTGGAGCTTTTCCTTCGTCATGTTCAGATTTTTGAGAGTCGTCTGACTTTTAGGAGCGATAAGGGGACAGATTTATTTTCTTCAGCTAATAATAAATCTGAGAATCATCTGGCCGGCCTCCCCACCTCACGGAGGTGGCGCAAAATTCAAGGTGCGAACTTAGTCTTTTGCGTAGGAGGCCGTGATGAAATTCTGTGGCATAGACCTGCATTCGAACAACAGTGTTGTGGTGGTTACCGACGAAACGGATCGAGTACTGGTCAGTCGACGTTGCCCCAACCAGCTAACGCCAATCCTTTCGCTGCTCGAGCCTCACCGTGCTGAATTGGTTGGCGTCGTGGTTGAGTCCACCTACAACTGGTATTGGTTGGTCGATGGCCTCAAGGCAGCGGGCTTTGAGGTGAAGCTGGCCCATCCCGTGGCGATGAAACGCTACGACGGTTTGAAGCATTCTGACGACAAGGATGATGCGACTTTCCTGGCTCATTTGCTGCGACTCGGGATTTTACCGACCGGATATATCCATCCGCCGCAAGAACGTGCGCTGCGAGATTTGGCACGCAAACGTATTCAACTGGTACGCAGCCGGACTCAGCACATTCTGTCCGTCGAGAACATCATGGCGCGCCAGTTTGGCCAGCGGTTGAGCTGCAATGAAGTCAAAGGGCTGTCAGCCACATCCGTCGACAGGCTGGGCCTGCCGACGGATGTGGCTCTGGCAATGAAAGCGAATGTCGCCATTGTTCAGGCATTGCAGATCCAGATTGATTTTCTTGAAGAGCGATTACTGCACGAAGCCTATTTGCGCCCGGAGTTTTCTTTGTTGAAAACGATGCCCGGAATTGGCGAAGTGCTGGCCACGGTCATCATGCTGGAAACCGGAAATATTGAGCGCTTTGCCGACGTAGGCCACTTCGCCTCTTACGCTCGCTGCGTAAAAAGTGCGCATTACTCCAACGGCAAAAAGAAAGGTGAAGGCAACGCCAAGAACGGCAACGCTTATTTGATCTGGGCTTATATCGAAGCGGCTAATTTCGCCCGGCGCTTCAGCGAGGATGCCAAACGCTTTTTCGAGAAGAAGAAAGCCAAGACCAATGCCGTGGTCGCTACCAAGGCACTGGCACACAAGCTGGCGCGAGCGAGTTATCACATCCTGAAGGAGAAACAGCCTTTTGATGCCAGACGCTGTTTCGCCTGAGGGACGAATGAGGTGATGGTTGGCCAACCAAAAAGGGACTGGGCTCGAACCACTAAATCTGAGTGGCGACCGACCATCACCGCCTGAGTGTGTTGTAACCGGGTCGTCTGCCAGGTGAGCCAGCTGGGACTGGACGTGTGTTTTGCACGAGCCACAGTTCTGTGACACGTTTTGGACGCATTGGCAGCACCAACGTTTCTCTGGGGCAGTTAACTGCCAGGGCGGTGCAGGTTGTATCGCTACCGCTTGATCCAAATGGGTGTCTGGCACGACTCGTTCGTAGCCAATGAAGAGGAAACGGGTTCGACGGGTTCAACCGATCAGGTTGAGTGGGAGAGCAAACCCTACAGTTGAAAACTGCAGGGCGCGGTGGCTTTTAACCTTGACTTGAGACCGGCTAATGGG
>NZ_WTVE01000018.1:0-4143 GCF_022496685.1 Pseudomonas sp. B707
AGCTGTCACATACCCAATTTGCTGAAGCGAGGCCCTCTGGCCACGACTCAGTACCCGAATTTCTTGACGACCATAGAGCGTTGGAACCACCTGATCCCATCCCGAACTCAGAAGTGAAACGATGCATCGCCGATGGTAGTGTGGGGTTTCCCCATGTGAGAGTAGGTCATCGTCAAGATTAAATTCCGAAACCCCAATTGCGAAAGCAGTTGGGGTTTTGTTTTGCCCGCAGGAAAATGGATTGTTTGAATTCTATGCAGCGGCCCGGTGCATGGCTATTATTCGGGCCTCATTCTGAGGCGAGACCTGCATGCTGACGTTGTTGAACCTTCTGAAGGATGGTCGATTCCATTCCGGTCAGGCCCTGGGTGTTGCTCTGGGAATTAGTCGAAGTGCGGTGTGGAAGCAGCTTCAGCATCTGGAGGCGGAGCTTGGGTTATCCATACATAAAGTTCGAGGGCGGGGCTATCAATTGGCTTCGCCATTGGCGCTGCTTGACTCGCTCAGGATAGAGGAAAGTCTTTCCGGCTGGTCTGTCAGTATCTTCGATTCCGTGGACTCGACTAATGCTGAATCGCTGCGCGCGGTGGATGGGGGGCGGGCGGCTCCCTTTCTTGTACTGGCTGAGCGCCAGAGCTCAGGGCGGGGGCGCAGAGGCCGTAAATGGGTGAGTCCGTTTGCTGAAAACCTCTATTACAGTCTCGTGCTGCGCATCGATGGTGGGATGCGTCAGCTTGAAGGGTTAAGTCTCGTTGTTGGTCTCGCGGTCATGCAGGCCTTGCATGCGCTTGGGGTGCCAGGTGCAGGGCTGAAATGGCCCAATGATGTATTGGTCGACCAAAAAAAAATCGCCGGGATCCTGTTGGAGCTGGTTGGTGATCCAGCAGACGTGTGCCATGTAGTGTTGGGCATAGGCATTAATGTGAACATGCAGGCTACAGACGAAGTTGATCAGCAATGGACTTCAATGCGTCTAGAATCGGGCAAATCTTGTGATCGCAATATTCTGGCGATTGAGCTGAGTAAGCAGCTGCAACTCTATCTGCAGCGTCACCAATCAGGTGGCTTCTCTGCGCTTCAGGCGGAGTGGGAGGCGAGTCATTTGTGGCAAGGGCAGCCGGTTTCTCTCACCGCCGGTGTCAATCAGGTAGAGGGTGTGGTGCTGGGAATCGATAATCAGGGCGCGCTTAGGCTGAAGGTAGATGGTGTGGAAAAGGTCTTTAGTGGCGGTGAGCTCAGCTTGAGGTTGCGTGATGATTCTTGAGCTCGATTGTGGAAACAGCTTTATCAAATGGCGTGTGCTGAGCGTTGAGGCCGGCGTCTTGGTCGCGGAGGGCGTGGTCGACTCTGACATGGCGTTGGTTGACGGTCTTCGATCGTTCGAGAAAGTGTCTCTCAAGAAATGTCGCCTCGTCAGCGTAAGAACCGAAGATGAGACTAATTTGCTGATTGGCTTGCTCAAGCATGAGTTCGGCATTTCCGTTGTCTGTGCGGCGCCCGCTCGCGAGATGTCCGGCGTAAAGAATGGTTACGACGACTATGAGCGCCTTGGTCTCGATCGCTGGCTGGCGATGCTTGGTGGTTTTCACCTGGCTAAAGGTGCTTGTCTGGTTCTTGATTTCGGGACAGCGGTGACTGCGGACTTTATCTCCGTGGACGGCGAGCATCTGGGAGGCTTCATTTGTCCTGGCATGCCGCTGATGCGTAATCAGTTGCGTACGCATACTCGAAAAATTCGCTATGGAGACCTGGCGGCAGAGCGTGCATTGACGAGCCAGGCTCCGGGGCGCAATACGGCTGAGGCTGTAGAGCGTGGCTGTTCGTTGATGCTCAGGGGATTTGTGTTGACGCAGCTGGAGATGGCGCGCTCCTACTGGGGTGATGACTACAGTGTCTTCATTACGGGTGGTGATGCCGAGCTGGTTTCGGATGTTGCGCCTGAGGCTCGGATTGTTCCCGATTTGGTGTTCGTGGGTTTGGCTATGGCGTGTCCTTTGTCCTGAGGTTTGTATGCGTTGGTTGTTTCTTCTGCTTCTGGTACTCAATGTGTTTTATTACGTCTGGCATCAGCAGGAGGCCCCGCTACGCGCAAAGGATGTAACGCCGCTCAGTCTTTATCGTGGCTCGCAACAGGATATTCGCTTGCTGAGTGAGGCTGGTGGTGATGCTTCCCGTGAAAAAAGGACTGGGGGGAAGTCTGATGGGCAGTGCCTTTATGTAGGTGGTTTGGCGCGCCCCGAGACCGCTCAGGCGTTGGAACAGCGTTTGACGGAGATTGGAGCAAAAGCTCTTCCTTCATCAAAAGAGTCTTCCGGCGGCTCATATTGGTTCCAGATTACGCCCGAAACCCAGCGTTTGCTGGGTGATGCTCAGTTACAAAACCTTTCCAAGGAATTCAATGAGTTAAAACATAAAATAATGCTGTGCGAGGGGGTTGCACCCACTGAATAGTTTGCATAGAATGGCGCCCGCTCCACAGCGAAGACCTGAAAAGGTAGAAGCAGTGGGGTGGTGTCAATGCAGCTAACCTCAGGTTTTTAAATGAGAAAATGCTTGACAGGGGTTTGGCATAGTATAGAATGCCGGCCTGATTAGGAGGGGTTCCCGAGCGGCCAAAGGGATCAGACTGTAAATCTGACGTCTACGACTTCGAAGGTTCGAATCCTTCTCCCTCCACCAGATTTTAGCGTGAGCTGCAGGCTCCGCGGGTATAGTTTAGTGGTAGAACCTCAGCCTTCCAAGCTGATGATGCGGGTTCGATTCCCGCTACCCGCTCCAAGTTTGCAGGTTGTGCAAAGTTTTACGCTCTTGTAGCTCAGTTGGTAGAGCACACCCTTGGTAAGGGTGAGGTCAGCGGTTCAAATCCGCTCAAGAGCTCCATATAACAAGGCAGATATGAAAATATCTGCCTTTGTTTTAATGGCTCGTGTTGTTTGCTCAATTTCTTCTGTTAGGGGTGATATCGATGGCTAAGGAAAAATTTGATCGTTCCCTGCCGCACGTCAACGTAGGCACCATCGGTCACGTAGACCACGGTAAGACCACGCTGACCGCTGCTCTGACTCGCGTCTGCTCCGAAGTTTTCGGTTCGGCCGTAGTTGAATTCGACAAGATCGACAGCGCTCCAGAAGAAAAAGCTCGCGGTATCACCATCAACACCGCGCACGTTGAGTACAACTCGAACATTCGTCACTACGCTCACGTTGACTGCCCAGGTCACGCTGACTACGTGAAGAACATGATCACTGGTGCTGCGCAGATGGACGGCGCGATCCTGGTTTGCTCGGCCGCTGATGGTCCGATGCCACAAACCCGTGAGCACATCCTGCTGTCCCGTCAGGTAGGCGTTCCGTACATCGTGGTTTTCCTGAATAAGGCTGACCTGGTAGACGACGCTGAGCTGCTGGAACTGGTTGAGATGGAAGTTCGCGACCTGCTGTCCACCTACGACTTCCCAGGCGACGACACTCCGATCATCATCGGTTCGGCTCGTATGGCGCTGGAAGGCAAAGACGACAACGAAATGGGCACCACCGCTGTTAAGAAGCTGGTGGAAACTCTGGACAGCTACATCCCAGAGCCAGAGCGTGCTATCGACAAGCCTTTCCTGATGCCAATCGAAGACGTGTTCTCGATCTCGGGTCGCGGTACTGTTGTGACCGGTCGTATCGAGCGCGGTATCGTTCGCGTTCAAGACGCCCTGGAAATCGTTGGTCTGCGTGACACCACCACCACCACCTGCACCGGTGTTGAGATGTTCCGCAAGCTGCTGGACGAAGGTCGTGCTGGCGAGAACTGCGGCGTTCTGCTGCGTGGCACCAAGCGTGACGACGTTGAGCGTGGTCAGGTTCTGGTTAAGCCGGGTTCGGTTAAGCCGCACACCAAGTTCACCGCAGAAGTTTACGTTCTGAGCAAGGAAGAAGGCGGCCGTCACACTCCGTTCTTCAAAGGCTACCGTCCACAGTTCTACTTCCGTACTACTGACGTGACTGGTAACTGCGAGCTGCCAGAAGGCGTTGAAATGGTAATGCCAGGTGACAACATTCAGATGACTGTTACCCTGATCAAAACCATCGCGATGGAAGACGGCCTGCGTTTCGCAATCCGTGAAGGCGGCCGTACCGTTGGTGCTGGTGTCGTAGC